>CBFDBL010000294.1:0-7638 GCA_965603035.1 uncultured bacterium | reverse complement strand
CGATGCCTATGCCCTGGTGAAGCAGCTCGCGCGCCGGCGGCCCGACGGGGCGCTGCACCTGGCCGTCAACCGCGCGCGCTCGGCCCAGGAGGCCCACGCGGCGGCCGCGCGGGTGGCCCGCGTGGCGCGCCGCTTCCTCGGCCGCAGCCTCCACAGCCTGGGCTTCGTGCTCGAGGACCCTGCCCTGGGGCAGGCGGCGCGGCAGCGCGCGCCGGTGGTCGCGGCCCACGGCGGCAGCCCCGCGGCGCGGTGCCTGCGGGCCATGGCGGCCCGACTGAGCCGCGTGGCGGGCCGGCCGACGGCGCCGTCGCTGGCCGAGTGCATGCGGGCCGCCGCGGCCCTCCAGTCCGACCACCTGGCGAGCAGAAGGGAACTGTGAGTCCATGCAGACGAAGCTGAGAGCCAAGGAGCTGGCGCTCGAGGGAGCCATCGTGGTGTTCCTGGCCGTGGCCCTTCTGGGCATCGCGGCGGGCGCCGAGCATTACGTCGCCGTCGTGCGGGCCCTGGTGGCCGGGGTGGCGGTGGCCTTCGTGGGGCGGCTGCCTGCCCGGGTGCTGGTGGCGGCGCTGGAGGCGCCGGAGCGGGATGCAGGGGAGGAAGCCGCGTCGGCGGAGCCGGCGGCGGAGACCCGGGCGCGCGGGCGCCGTGCGTAGCTGAGGTGAGGCCGTGGACGACCGGACGAGGCGCCTCTGGCGGCGCTACAAGTTCGACGGCGACGAAGCGGCTCGCGAGGAGCTCGTGCTCGCGAACGTGCCGCTGGTGCGCTACCTGCTGAGCCGCCTGCCCGTCGGGCTCCCGCGTGGCCTCGGCGAGGAGGACCTGGCGAGCGTGGGCGTGGTGGCGCTGCTGCGCGCCATCGACGACTTCGACTGCGAGCGTGGGGTGGAGTTCGCGACGTTCGCGGTGCCGCGCATCCGTGGTGCCATGCTCGACGAGCTTCGCGCGCACGACATCGTGCCGCGGTCGGTGCGGCGGCGTGCGAGCGCGATCGAGCGCGCCTGCATCGCGCTCGAGCAGCAGGGCACGCCGGCGCCCTCGGTCGAGGAGATCGGCCAGGAGGCCGGCCTGGAGCCCGAGCAGGTCGAGCGGACCCTGACCGCCGTCGGCGTCCGGTCGCTCCTGTCGCTCGAGGGCTTCGCGCGCTCGGGCGCCGGCGGCCGCGAGCAGCGGCTCCTCGAGGGCGCCGCCGACCCCACGGCCTCCTCGCCCCTGGCCGCCGTGATGGCCAGGGAGCGCCGCGACATCCTCACCGAGGCCATCCAGGCCCTGCCCGAGGCCGATCGCCGCGTCATCACCCTCTACTACAAGGGCGACCTCATGCTCAAGGAGATCGCCCAAGTGCTCTCGGTCACCAAGTCGCGCGTCTCGCAGATCCACTCCCGCGCCCTCTTCAGGCTCAGGGCCCACATCGCCTCGGCCCTGGCCAGCCGAGGGGCCTCCGGCAGCGAAGGGGTCTCGTGACGCGCGCCCCCAGGGAGGAGAGGACCATGGACAGCCCGCTCGCACCCCGGCCCATCGCGCCGGGCATCCGCACGCCCCGGGTCACCCGGGCCAACCGCGATCGCAAGGGCAAGCGCGGCGCCTTCCGCGACGAGCTCGACCGCGAGGGCCCCGACGGCCCCGAGCCGCGCCCGGCGCCCCCAGGCCAGGCCCCCGCGCCGAAGCGCCCGCGCGAGAGCGGCGGGCCAGGCCGCCTGCTCGACATCGAAGCGTAGAGGGGATCCCGAGGTGTACGTTTTTTCTGACAGCTCCCCCTTGCGCCGCACGGCCGGCCATGGTATGATCTGCCCGTCCCCGGCGTCCAGCGTTGCTGCCGACGGGCCCGCTTCCGGGCCACAGCCTCCCCGTTCATCGCGACAGGAGTGTGCCGCCATGCCCCGGGACGGCAGCGCGACGGCCAGGGTGCTGATCATCGACGATCTCAAGGGCGTCCGCCAGCTTCTCCGGGCGGTGCTCGCGAAGGCCGACTACGAGGTGCTGGAGGCCGCGGACGGCCGTCGCGGGCTCGACCTGATCCGCGCCGAGTCGCCCGACGTGGTGCTGCTGGACATCCGGATGCCGGGCCTGGACGGCTTCGCGGTGCTCGAGCGGGCGCGCGTGGTCGCGCCCGAGCTGCCCGTGGTGATGGTGACGGCCTACGCCGACACCGACAGCGCGGTGGATGCGATGCAGCGGGGCGCCTACGACTACCTGAGCAAGCCCTTCAACCACGCCGAGGTCCTCGCCGTCGTCGAGCGCGCCCTCGAGCACCGGCGCCTGACCCGCGAGGTCCGGACCCTCCACGACCAGGTCGCGCGCGTCGCGCCGCTCGCCGACCAGCTCGGCACGAGCGACGCGATCCAGGCCCTCCTCGAGCAGGTCGAGCGGGTGGCCCCCGGCGAGGCGGCCGTCCTGATCACGGGCGAGGACGGCTCGGGCGGCGAGCTGGTGGCGCGGGCGATCCACGCGCGCTCGGGCCGCCGCCACGGCCCCTTCGTGACGGTGGACTGCGGCGCCGTGCCCGCCGAGCAGGTCGAGCGGGAGCTCTTCGGCCACGAGCGCGACGCCTTCCCCGGCGCCGACCGCCAGCGGCCCGGCCAGATCGAGCTCGCCGCCGGCGGCACACTGCTGCTCGCCGACGTCGGCGCCCTGCCCCTCGCCGCGCAGGGCCACCTGCTGACCTTCCTCCAGGAGCACCAGCTCCAGCGCGTCGGCGGCTCCGAGCGCATCCCCATCGACGCACGCCTCATCGCCACGACCACCGTGGAGCTCGCCGAGGCCGTCGCCGGCCACCTCTTCCGCCGCGACCTCCACGACCACATCGCCGAGGCCCGCCTCGCCATCCCCCCGCTCCGCGAGCGGCCCGACGACGTCCTCTTCCTCGTCCAGCGCTGCCTCGAGGACACCAACCGCGAGCTCCACAAGCATGTCGAGGGCATCCGCCCCGACGCGCTCGACCGCCTCGCCGCGTACCCCTGGCCAGGCAACCTGCGCGAGCTGCGCCACGTGGTCCGGCGCGCCGTCCTGCTCGCCGACGACCGCATCGAGCCCCAGCACCTCGCCCTCGGCGCCTCGCCCGCGGCGCCGCCGCCCGACGAGGCCGATCTGCCGCTCGCCGAGCGCCGCCGCCGCGCCGTCGCGCGGGTCGAGGCGCAGGCCGTCGCCGAGGCCCTCGAGCGCGCCGGCGGCGACAAGCGCCAGGCCGCCAAGGCCCTCGGCATCGACTACAAGACCCTCCTCTCCAAGATCCGAAAACACCAGATCCAACCCCCTGGGGACCGCCAGACATGACCGCGACGGACCGCGCAGCCCACCGCCCCTTCCGCATCCTCATCGTGGACGATGAGCCTGGCATTCGGTGCATGCTCGAGGAGTCCCTCCAGCGCCTCGGCTGCCACGTCGTCCAGGCCCGCGACGGCAGCGAGGGCCTCGAGCGGATCGAGGAGACCCACCTCGACCTGGCGTTCGTGGACATTCGCATGCCGCGGATCGACGGCCTCGAGGTGACCCGCAGGGCCAAGCGCCTGCGGCCCGACCTCCACATCGTCGTCATGACCGGCTACGCCAGCATCCAGGTGGCCGTCGATGCCGTCAAGCAGGGCGCCGACGACTTCCTGCCGAAGCCGTTCCGCATCGACCAGCTCCGCGTCATCCTCGACAAGCAGCTCGAGCTGCGCGACGGCGCCGGCCGCGACCACGCGCTCGGCGAGCCCGGCCGCGACGGCGAGGCGCTCCCCGGCCTCGTCGGCACCAGCCCCGCGCTGCGCGCCGTCTACCGCGCCGTCCGACGGGTCGCCCCCACCGACGAGACCGTCCTCATCCAGGGCGAGAGCGGCACCGGCAAGGAGCTCGCCGCGCGCGCCATCCACTTCTGGAGCCGCCGCCACAGCAAGCCCTTCGTCCCCGTCAACTGCTCGTCGGTCGCCGAGGGCGTCCTGCTCAACGAGCTGTTCGGCCACGAGCGAGAGGCCTTCACCGGCGCCGAGCGCCAGCGCAAGGGCCTCGTCGAGAAGGCCCACGGCGGCACCCTGTTCCTCGACGAGATCGGCGACGCGCCGCCCACGCTCCAGATGGCGCTCCTGCGCTTCCTCCAGCAGAGCGAGGTGCGCCGACTCGGCTCCGCCGAGCCCATCGCGGTCGACGTCCGCGTCATCGCCGCCACCAACAAGAGCCTCGAGCGCGCCATCAGCCAGGGCACCTTCCGCAAGGACCTCTACTACCGCCTCAACGTCGTCCCCATCGACATGCCGCCCCTGCGCGACCGCCCGGGCGACGTCCCGCTCCTGCTCGACCACTTCCTCCACCGCTACGAGGACCCCGACCGCGCCTTCGCGCCCGACGCCGTCAGAGCCCTCCAGCGCTGCCGATGGCACGGCAACGTCCGCGAGCTCGAGAACCTGGTCCGCCGACTCCTCGTGCTCGTGCCCGACTCCGAGGTCCGCCGCGACCACCTCCCGCCGCAGTACCGCGAGGCCCCGCCCCCCCACACCATCGACTCCGGCACCTTCCGCGAGGCCAAGGAGATCTTCGAGCGCCAGTACCTCGAGGCCCTCCTCCAGCGCGTCCGCGGCAACGTCAGCGAGGCCGCACGCCTCGCAGGCCTCGGCCGCACCTACTTCCACGAGAAGATGCGCCGCTTCGGCATCAACCCCACCGCCTACCGCGAGCAGCAGCCCGGCATCTCCTGACCCGCGGGGACAGGCCGCGGCAGGGAGCCGGCGTTGCTTGACCCTGCCCGCCGCGCCCGCTACGATGGCCGGCGTGCAGACGGAGGACGTGCGCTGTGGGTGAGAATGCTGCGGGGAAGAGGGCCGCGCCGCGCAGGCCGCGGCGCGTGGCGCGGCGGCTGTCGGCTGTCGGCCTGCTGGCATTGGTCGGGCTCGCCGCGTGGCTGGTCTTCGGCCGCGAGCGGCCCGAGCCGCCCGCCACCGGGCCGCTGGTCGGCAAGCTCGCGCCCGAGATCGCCGACGAGGTCGAGCAGTGGCTCAACGGCGAGGAGGTGGACCTCGCCGACCTGGCGGGGCAGGCCGTCCTGCTCTACTTCTGGCACCCCCGCGACGGGGCGAGCCCGGCCACCCTCGACCACGTTCAGGGCATCGCCGCGCGGTACGCCGCCGACGGGCTGGTGACCATCGGCCTGTGCGTGTGCGACGCGCCGAGCGAGGTGCAGCCGCTCATCGCCGAGCACGGCCTGACCTTCCGCGTGGCGCTCGACTCCGACGCCGACGTGCATCTTCGGGCCTACCGCATCGGCGAGACGGGCACCCCCTACTGCTACCTGGTCGGCACCGGTGGCAAGATCGCCTGGGAGGGCTTGCCGGAGAAGCTCACCGCGCGCCGCATCCGCAAGCTCCTGCCCAGCCGTCGCTGACGACCCCGGCTGGAGGTACGGCCAGATGGGGATCCGACGACCCCTCGGACTCGGTTTCCTGTGCATCTGCGTGGCCCTCGGTTCCGCGCCTCGCTCCATGGTCGCCGGCGAGGCGGGCGGCGTGCTCGTCCTGAGGGCCGAGGCCAGGCCCAAGCGCGTGCGGTTCGGCGACCCCCTCACGGTCGTGATCACCCTGACGAACAAGGGCGACGCGGCCATCACCATCCCGCCAGGCGAGCTGCTCCTCGTGCCCGCAGGCTGGAGCGCATGGGGCTGCGGCGGAACCGGTCGCGGCAACCCCGTGCCCCTGGCCCCGAAGGACGCCCCCATGGAGTCCATCGTCGTCCCGCCGAAAGGCAGCGCGGCGGCGTGGGCCGAGTACCGGAACGTCACGGCCCTCCGCCTTTCGGCGATGACCGCCAGATTCCGGTTCCGCTCGGACGACGAGGCCGTCCGCGCCGCCCTGCCTCGCGACGCAGAGGTCAAGGTGGCCTTCGAGGTCGCGCCGTCGGAGCTGCTGCTCCGCATCTGGGCCGCGAAGGGCAACACGGACGACGAGGAGCTTCGGCAGCGGGTGCGCCAGCTCCTGCGCCTGCGGGCCACCGCCAAAGGCATGCGCGACCGCGACTTCGTGGAGAACTTCGTGACCCACGCCGCGGGCTATCTGCTGCCGTTCCTGGAGAAGGCGGCCGAGGACCCCGTGCCCACGGTGCGCGCGCAGGCCATCGAGGTCGCGCGGTACTCGGCGTGGGCCGTGGGCAACATGAACGCCATCCTCGATCAGAGCGCCCGCAGGAAGCAGACGCCGAGCTGGGCGAAGCACGTGGAGAAGGGCGACGAGAACGGCGCGCGGGCCACGTGCACGCGGCTCGCCAGGGCTGGCCTGAAGGACCCCGGCGCCCAGGTGCGGCGATCGGCTCTGCGGGTGCTCACCTGGGGCAAGGTAAAGGTGCCGCTCGTCGAGATCCAGGCGCTCACGGTCGACTTCGACCCCTCGGTGCGCTCGGCGGCGCTGGCCTGGCTGAGCGAGCATGCGGCGGACCCAGACGCCGCGGACACCATCCTGGCCTCTCTGACCGACCCGGACCCGAAGGTCCGCGGCGATGCGGTCGCGGCGCTGGAGAAGAACCCGAAACCGCCGCTCCCGACCCTCAAGCACGCCGCGAAGATGGTAAGGGGCGACCTGGCGCTGCGGCTCATCACGCTGCTCTTCGAGCGGGAGGATGCGTCGCTGCCGTCGGCGCTCCTCCCTGGCTTCGCGGAGCGCACGTCGGAGGAGCGGGTGGCCATCCTCACGGCCATCGCTGGCCATACGAGCGATGGGGCGCTCGAGCTCGTGAAGCTCGGCCTGCGCGACAAGGAGCCCGCCGTGCGGCGCGCGGCCCTCCTGCGGCTCCTGTGCTTCCCCGCGGACACGGCTCTGCCGCTGCTCGACGCGATCGACGCCGGCCCCCTCCGCACCGTTGCCGGCGCCGTGCGGGCCGAGCTCCAGGCGCGCCGCCTCTTCCCGTTCCTGAGCCGACGGCGCGAGGGCCGCGCGGCCGCGCGCGAGACGGTGTTCCCCTCGCGCAACGGCACGGTGCCCATGGTCTCGCCCGACGGGAAGTGGGTCGCGTACGTGGAGACCGGCTGGGGCCGGGCCGGCGGCTCGGGCGGCTTCGGGCGGAGCAACCTCGTGACCCTCGTCCACGCCGTGCGGGCCGACGGCTCGGGCGACCGGCTCGTCTCCGACCTGTTCCTGGTGGGCTGGCTCGCCGACAGCCGGCGGATCGCCTCGACGCGGGACCGGTTCGCTGCCATCTGCGATCTCGACGGCAAGGCCGTCGCCGAGTTCGGCACGATGCTCCGTCCGGAAGAGCAGATGCGCGTAGCCAAGTGGCCAGCCGGTCCCCGCATGCCCCATCGCAAGCGGCTCCGATGCCTCCGCGAGCACGACTCCGGCGAGGACGGCGCCTTCTCGCCCGATGGCACGTGGTTCGGGCCTGTGGTGGGCCCCCGGGGCGATGCCTTTGTGGACGCTGCCGGGCGCTGGCTGCACGTGACGGTGCCCGACGCTGTCCAGATCAAGGGCCGACAGGCGACCTGGTCGCCCGACGGGCGCTACGTGGTGCTCATGGCGCGCTGGGGGAAGCGGGCCGTGGTCATCGACGTCAAGACCACGCGATCGCACTTCATCGATGGCGTCGACCGGATTCCCGACTACGGCGACTGGCAGTACCGCAAATGTCGATGGCACCCGTGGTCGAAGGACGGCTCGCGCTTGGCCTTCGTGCGCGGCGGACAGGTGT
>CBFDBL010000293.1:0-7655 GCA_965603035.1 uncultured bacterium | reverse complement strand
GCGCCCCGCCGCCGCGGCGGGCACGCTCCGCTCAGGATGACAGGATCCGCCGACTTTTCCCCTTGCCCCGGTGAGAGATGCGGGCTAGGCCGTGTAGGGTCATTGCAGGCGTCAGGCGAGACGGGCCAGCTCGCGGGGGGCTACTTCGCGTCGGGGTCGTCGGCGCGGCGGGCTAGCTCGGCGCGGTAGAAGCGGAGGGTGCGGTCGGTGAGCGGCTTGTCGTCGTCGGAGGCGACGGCGAGGGCCTTGGCCTGAGCCTCGATGGCCCTGGCGAGGTGGGCAAGCTCGTAGTGGCAGCGTGCGAGGGTGACGAGGGGGGCCGCCTCCTGTTCCCTGGTGAGCGCGACGGCCTGGCGTGCGAGCTGGAGGGCGAGGGGCATGTCGCGGAGCGGGAGTCCGCCGGCCGTGGCGAGCCTCCTGGCGGCCTCGGCGAGCGCGTCGGGGTCGCTGGTGCAGGCCTTGCCCATGGCGATGCAGGCCGCGCGCGCGGCGGGGCTGTCGTGGCGCTTGCGGTAGATGCTGAGCTTGAGGCGATAGGCCCAGGCGTCCTCGGGCACGATGGCGATCATCTGGTCGAGCAGGCCGAGCACCTCGTCGGTCTTGTGGGCCTTGAGGGCGTGGGTGAGCTCGAAGTGGGTCTTGTTGAGCTGCTGGTAGCGCCTGGGGTCGTAGCGGCCGGCCAGCAGGTCGGCGACGGCGGGATAGAGGCCGCGGGCGGGGGCTCCCGTCCACGCGATCCGGCCCTTGCGCACGATGAAGACGTGCGGCGTGGTGACGACGTACTGCATCCACACCTTCTTGGTCGCGGTGCCGTCGTCGAGCGCCACGCGGTAGCCGACCGGCCTGGCGGCGAGGAACTTGCGGACCACCGGCTCGTCCTCGTCCGTCATGGCCACCACGTCGAGCCGGTCGCCGTAGAGCCGCTGGAGCCGGTTGAGCCGGGGCACGGCCGCCTGCGAGTCCTTGCACCAGGTCGCGAACCACTCGACGATCACCAGCTTGTCCCGCACGCCGCCGACGTCGAGCGGCTCGCCCGCGAGCCACGCCTTGACCTTGACCCGCGGCGCCGCATCGCCCACCTCGACCGCGCGGGCCGGCGACGGCACCGCAGCCACGGCGAGGGCAGCGGCCAGCAGCAGGCCCGTGAGCCTTCCCTCGGTCATCGAGCGTGGCTCCTCTCGCAGGCGGACGCCCTGAGGCCCTGCTTGGGTCGTTGGCGTGCGGTGGCTCAGAGCTTGGCGTCGGGGTCGGTCTTGCGGCGCGCGAGCTCGGCGCGGTAGAAGGCAACGGCGGCCTTGAACTCCTCGGCGTCGTCGCCGGAGGCCAGGCCCGAGGCCTTCTCGGCGATGGCGATGGCCTTGGCCAGGTGGCCCTGCTCGTAGTGGACGCGAGCCTGGACGGCGAGGACGTCGGCGTCGCCGGCCTGTGTGATCTCGAGGGCCTTGTCGGCGAGGGTGAGTGCCTGGGCGAGGTCGCGGCGCTTGAGGTCGGGGGTGGTGGCGAGCTCGGCGGCGACCTCGGCCAGCACGTCGGCGTCGGCGGCGCAGGCCTTGGCCATGGCGAGCAGCAGCGCGTGGGCCTCGTCGTGCTCGTTCTGGCGCTCGAGGAGCTGGCGCTTGCGGCGGTAGGCGCCCGGGTCGTCGGGCACGGCGGCGATCATGGCGTCGAGCGCCGCGAAGGCCTGGTCGTAGCTCCTGGCCTTCTGGAGCTGCTTGCGCAGCTCGGCCAGCTTCTTCGCCTTCGCGGGGTCGAAGGCCCCGCTCGCGATCTGCTTGATGGCGGCGTCCATCCCCATCATCGGGTGGCCGGCCCAGGCGACGGTGCCCTGCTTGTCGACGACGAAGGCGTGCGGGATGCCGCGGACGCCCTCCATGTAGGCCTTGTAGGCCTCGCGGCTCGCGGCGACGCCCACGTGGTAGTTCATGGGCGTGGTCTTGAGGAACGCCTTGACCTTCGCCACGTCCTCGTTCGAGATGCCGACGAACACCACGTCCTTGTCCTGGTGCCTGGCGTGGAGCTTGTTGACGTGGGGGATCGTCACCTTGCACGGGCCGCACCAGGTGGCCCAGAACTCGACGACCAGCACCTTGCCCTTCGCCGACGCGAGCGTCACGGGCTTGTTGCTCACCCACTCCTTGACCTCGATGGCCGGCGCCTTGTCGCCGATCTCCAGCGCCGGCGCCACCTGCCCCACGGCCAGCGCCGCCGCCACCGCGCTCGCGACCCAGATCCCTCGGCTCATCTAGCTTCTCCTCGGTTCGACCCGTCCTCCCCCGTTGCACTCACACTACCAGAACCGCCGCACCCGTTCAACCGATTGACGCGCCCGCCGCCCGGCCGTAGAATGCCATGGCATCGATCGCGAGCGAAGGAGACAGCGATGGCCAGACGACCCGTGGACGTCACGAGGCCCCCCACCGCGCGGCAGGTCGAGGCGGCCTACACCCGGGCCCGCGAGCGGTTCGCCGCCGTCGGGGTGAACGCCGACAAGGCGGTGCGGGCCGCGCTCAAGGTCCCGATCTCGGTCCAGTGCTGGCAGGCCGACGACGTCGCCGGGCTCGAGACGCACGAGGGCGCCCTCGACGGCGGCGGCATCCAGGCCACCGGCGACTACCCGGGCGCCGCGCGCACCGGCGACGAGATCCGCGCCGACTTCGACCACGCCGCCGCGCTCATCCCAGGCATCCTCCGCTTCAACATTCACGCCATGTACGCCGAGACCGGCCCGAAGCGCGTGGACCGCGACGAGCTCGAGCCCAGGCACTTCAGCCGCTGGGTCGACTGGTCGAGGGCCCGCAAGCGCGGGCTCGACTTCAACCCCACCTGCTTCGCCCACCCGATGGTCAACGACGGCCTCACCCTGTCGAGCCCCGACAAGGCGACCCGCGCCTTCTGGGTCCGCCACTGCATCGCCTGCCGACGCGTCGCCAGCGCCATCGGCCGCCAGCTTGCCAGCCCCTGCGTCAACAACCTCTGGATCCCCGACGGCCGCAAGGACTCGACCGCCGACCGATGGGGCCCTCGCCAGACCCTCGTCGAGGCCCTCGACGCCGTGCTCGAGCGCAAGATGCCCCACCTGGTCGACAGCGTGGAGAGCAAGCTCTTCGGCATCGGCTGCGAGGACTACACCGTCGGCTCCCACGAGTTCTACCTCGCCTACGCCGTCAGCCGCGGCGTCGTCCTGTGCTACGACATGGGCCACTTCCACCCGACCGAGAGCGTGGCCGACAAGCTCTCCGCCACCTTCCAGTTCATCGACCGCATCCTGCTCCACGCCAGCCGCGGCATCCGCTGGGACAGCGACCACGTCGCCCGCTTCACCGACCCGCTGCGCGCCGTGTGCGACGAGGCCGTGCGGGGGAAGGCCCTCGGTCGCATCCTCTGGGCACTCGACTTCTTCGACGCCTCGATCAACCGCGTAGCCGCCTGGGTCATCGGCACCCGCGCCCTGCGCAAGGCGTTGCTTTGCGCCCTGCTCGAGCCGTGGAAGGAGATCCGCGACCGCGAGCGAAAGGGCTCCGGCGCCGCCAAGCTCGCGCTCGTCGAGCACCGCAGCGAGCTGCCCTTCGCCGCGGCCTGGGACTACCTGTGCCTGAAGGCCGACGTCCCGCTCGGCGCCTCGTGGCTCCGCGACATCGCCGCCTACGAGGTCGAGCTCCTCAGCCAGCGCGGGTGAGCCGGAACCCATAACGCTAGCGACACCATGCGGTTGCGTCCGGAAGCGGCTGGCCCCTCACTTTCCGCATGGGCCCCTCATTTTCCGCAGGGGTCCCGGGGCGTGGATCGGGGCGGCCCGACGCTGCTTCCCCGCTCGAAAGCACCAGCCCCATGCGCGCCATCCCCACCCCCCACGGCGACCTGGCCCTCCCCGCCTTCCTGCCGGACGCGACGCGCGCGGTGGTGCGCAGCCTCGACGCCGCCGACCTCGAGGCGGTGGGGGTGCCGGGTCTCGTCGTGTGCGCCTACCACCTGATGCAGCGGCCCGGGACGAAGACCGTCGCCGCGCTCGGCGGCCTCCACGCGCTGATGGACTGGCAGCGGCCCATCCTGGTGGACAGCGGCGGCTTCCAGATCTTCTCGCTCATCCACCAGAACCCCAGGCTCGGCTCGATCACCCACAAGCAGGCGACCTTCCGACCCGGCGGCGGCAGGGTCCGGCGCCTGAGCCCCGAGAAGAGCATCCAGATCCAGCTCCGTCTCGGCGCCGACATCCTCGTGTGCCTCGACGACTGCACCCACCCGGACGCGCCCCGCGCCGAGCAGGAGACCTCGGTCGCGCGCACCATCGCCTGGGCGCGCCGCTGCAAAGCCGAGTTCGAGCGCGGCCTCGACGCGCGCGGGCGCCGCAGCCATCCCCGCCAGCCGGACCGCGTGACGGGGGCGCAGCCATTCGCGCTTTCGCGCGAAAGCGCGAATGACGAGGCAAGCGCCGGCGACGTACACGAAGGGGGCGGCCGTGCGGCGGGAATGGAGGGCGACGGGGCAGCAGGGGATACTACGCATTTGCGCAAATGCGAAAGCCGCCGTCCCCTGCTCTTCGGCGTCGTCCAGGGCGGCAGCGACCGGGCGCTGCGGCGGCGGTGCGCCGAGGCGCTCGCCGAGATGGGCTTCGACGGCTACGCCTACGGCGGCTGGCCCTTCGACCGCGACGGCAGGTTCCTGCACGACATCCTGGCCTACACGGCCGAGCTGCTGCCCGACGACCAGCCGAAGTACGCCCTGGGCATCGGCAACCCCCAGGCGCTCGTGGCCTGCGCCCGCATGGGCTACGGGCTCTTCGACTGCGCACTGCCGACCCGCGACGCCCGACGCGGACGCCTCTACCGCCTCCGCTCCGCCGACCCCGCCGATCTGGCCTGCGACCGCCTCTACATCCGCGACGACGACCACCACCGCGACCCCCGCCCCGTCTCCGACCTCTGCGACTGCCCCTGCTGCCGCCGCTACAGCCGCGCCTACCTGCACCACCTTTTCGCCGTCGGCGACGCGCTCGCCTGGCGCCTCGCCACCCTCCACAACCTGCGCGTCTACACGATGCTGGTCGAGCGCCTCAGCCAGCGAGGCCAAGCCTGAGCGGGAACGCCGCCGGGGTCTTCTGGGCTCAGTCCCGACGGGGCCCGTCACTAGTCCCTGCCGGCAGGACGGTGACAGTGATCGTGTTCGAGGTGGCTCCGCCGCTTCTGCGCGACGGCTTCCCGAGGTCTTCGGAGGAGGGGACGACCTCGATGGAGTAGAAGTAGTCCAGCAACACCGTGAAGCGTCCTGGCGCGTCGATCGCTTCCTGCCCCGCGTATGTCTTCATCAGGTCGAGCTGGAAGGCTCTCTCCTCGCCGGGGGCGAGGTCAAGGAAGAGGTCCTCCGGCGGGGGTGGGGCAGGCTGGATGAATGTCTGCGGCGCGTCGTCGGCCTCACGCGGCTTGCCTGCGATCCTGACGACCTCGACCCAGGTGAACGACTCGCAGAAGCAGGAGATCACCTCCTTGCGCGCGACGGGCTTGCCGTCCACATACCGAACGGTGCCGACGCCAGCAAGCCCGTGCGCCTCCCACTCCGCCTCCTCGGGGTCGAGAGGACACACCTCCACCTTCCGGCGTGTGACGTTCCGGACCCTTCCGGTGACGATCATTGGCCCTCCCAAGACGAAGGGCTCCGTGGGGCTATCGAGGCGGATCGCAATCCCGGAATCGCCTCCCTCCCTGCCCAGCCGCACTCCTGTGCAGTTGCTCAGCAGAGCAGCGAGGGTGACGGGGATGGCGAAGCAGGCACACCGCATCGGGCTCTCCCCCTGCGCGCGACAGGTACCCGCACCCTAGGGCGACCTGTGCGGGAAAGCAAGCTGCTGGCGAGGGACGATCGGAAGCTGGTGAGGGCGCGGCTGCTCTGTGATGAGCGCTATGGCGCTGCGTCGGGCAGGTAGGGCTTGGGGTGAGGGGCGCGCTCCCCGCCGACCCAGCGGAGGGCGCGGAACTGCGGGATGTCGCCCTGCCATACCCTTGGGGCGGGTGGGCCGCCCTCCAGCTTCGCGTCCTTGATGGCCTTGTCGGCGGGCTGGAGGAGGAGCTGTGTGATGTGGCTCCAGTCGGTGAGGGCGGCGGGCTCCTTGCTGACCTTCTTGAAGTCCTTGACGCTCAGCTCGATCCGCTGCCAGCCGGGCCGCTCGAGCGGGACGACGGCGAGGAAGCGGCCGGGGCGCCTGCGGGTGCAGCCGCGCCACTCGTCGGTGAGGAGGGTGACGCCGAGCCGCTGGTCGGGCTTGGTAGTCTTGACCTCGAACGCGAGGGTGGCGCCCTGGGGGCCGCGCCACCTGGCGTCGGCGAGCTTGCGGGTCGCGAAGAGCCAGTGGTGGGGGTTGCCGGCGTTGAGCAGGTACCAGTCGTGCCAGCCGCGTGCGAAGTCGTCGACGAGCCGGCTCGGCTGGTCGGTGGCCCTGACGCCGGCGGCCGCGAGGACGTCGGGCAGGGCGATCTGGTATTGCGAGGTGAGGGTGAGCTCGCGCGTCGGGCGATAGCCGCGCGGCGTGGGCAGCTCGCGGTCGAGGGCGTAGGTGACGTTGGCGAAGGCGAAGAGCGGCTCGGCGAGGTCCATGACGGGGCACTTGGCCTCCCAGGCGTCGCCCTGCCTGCTGGCCTGGCCATCGCGCCAGAAGCGGTTGCGCGGGTCGCGGCCGTGGCCGTAGTAGACGGCGACGCGCGCGATGGGCAGCGAGGCGTCGGGCCGGACGCGGAACAGTGGGACGCCGCTCTCGCGCCTCAGGATCAGCTCGGAGCGGGCGGTCTTCGGGAACGCGAGGGCGCCTTTCAGGTGGGCCTCGAACCACAGGGGCCGCGCGGCGAAGGTGTCGGCCGTGAAGCGGTGGTTGAGGTGCGGGGCGAGGACGAGGCGGGCCTGGTCGTGGCGCAGGAGCGCCATGGCCTTGACGATCCACTCCGTCGGCGAGTTGAAGTCGTTGGTCGCGCCGAGGAACAGGATGGGGCAGCGGATGTGGGGCCAGTAGGCCTCGGAGCCGATGGTGCGCTCGTAGAGCTCGCGGCCCTCGCGCATGTGCCGGGCCGAGCCGGGCAGGCCCCACAGGTCGCGGAACAGGAAGCCCGTGCCGCCGACCGACGGCACCGCGGCCCTGACCCGCGGGTCGATGGCCACCAGGGTCGTCGCCTTCCCGCCCATCGAGTGCCCCGTCACGCCGAGGCGGCTCGCATCGATCTCGGGACGCCGCTCGAGGAACGTCAGTGCCCGCCGCCCGGCGCAGGCGACGAGATACCAACTGCTGTTCTCGGGATGCAGCGCGTCGTGGGAGGTCCACGCATCGGGCCGCAGGTCGCCCCCGAAGCGCCCCCGCGGCCCATGGAACGCCGCATCGACCTTGCCCCAGGCGGTGTTTGGCGTCTCGGGCTTCTCGAGCGTGTTGCCGCCCCAGTTGATCGACATCGCCGCATAGCCCAGGCTCACCCAGTACTTCGCGTACTCGAGGTTCGCCCTCTGCCCGCCGCCGTGCAGGTGCAGGATCGCCGGCAGCTTCTTCCCGCCCTTGGGGAACCCATAGTATGCCGCGACCCGCGCCCGCGCGCCCTTGAACGTCCCGGCCGTGTAGAGCAGGAGCCGATACCGCCCCCCGTCCTCCTGCCACTGCCGCACCACCTCGACCTCGAGCGGCTCGC
>CBFDBL010000292.1:0-7678 GCA_965603035.1 uncultured bacterium | reverse complement strand
AGACACGCGCGCAGGGCCTCGAGGTCGCGGGCAGAGCGGATCTTGTTGGCGACGAGGCAGACGTTGGCGATGCCGATCTCGTCGGCCATGCGCCGGACCGTCGCGGCGGTCTGGGCGCTGCGGCGGCCTGGCTCGACGACGACGATGAGAGCATCGATGTTGGCGCACGTGGCGCGGCCGAGGTGCTCGATGCCCGCCTCCATGTCCAGGATGAGCATCTCGTTGCGCTGGAGGACGAGGTGGGTGAGCAGGCTGCGCAGGAAGACGTTCTCGGGGCAGGCGCAGCCCTGGCCGCCGCGCTTGGGCGCGCCGAGCACCATGAGGCGCACGCCCTCGTGCACGACGCTGTAGTGGTCGGGGATGTCGGCGACGGTCGGGTTGAGCTTGAAGAGCTTGCCGAAGGCGCGCGGGCCGCTGTCGGTCCGCTCGCCGATCAGCGCCGTCATCTGCGCGATCGGCGTGATCGCCTCGGCGCCGGGCACCCCGAGCGCCGCCGCCAGGTTCGAGTCCAGGTCGGCGTCCACGGCGATCACCTCCCGGCCCTCGCTGGCGAACAGCCGGGCCAGCGCAGCGGCGAGCGTGGTCTTGCCCACGCCGCCCTTGCCGCTGATGGCCACCGTCCTGACCTGCCGCCGGGGTGTACGCCGGGCGACGCTGCCGCGGTCGCTCATGCGCGCTCCTGGTGCTCCTGGACCCTCGGCCTCCGTACCCTCGCAAGACCCCAGGGTACTCAATTGCCAGACCCCGCGCAAGTCCGCCGGGGCCCGCGAGCGGCGGGGGCCTGCCGTCTGCTCCGTGAGGGGCCGTCCAGCCTGCGCCCGACGGGGGCAGGGCTGCTCAGCCCGTCGGCCACTCAGGGGTGAGTGGGACACGAGAGCGTACCTGGTGTGACGCACGCTCGCCCGGCCCGAAGCGGCGCTCGCTCACAGCCAACCCCGTTGCTGCCCTTCGACCATCGGCGAAGATGATAAGGAAAGCGGGGCGCCAGGTCAAGCCCATTTTCCGCACTTTGTGAGCGGCGTCACAAGGCCCCGCGCGGCAGGCCCCCAGCCCCCTACTAGCCGAGCTCGATCCCCATCCGCAGGGCGACCCGCCGCACCTCGTCGGCCGCGGCCTGGTAGTCCTCGGCCGTCTGGAGGTGCTCGAGCATGAGGGGGACGTCGCGGCCGAGCGAGTCGAGGCATTCGAGGTAGGTCGCGTAGTCGAGGCTGCCGGTGCCGATGCGGGTCTCGCTGAGGTGGACGATGGCGCGCTCGGCGTCGAGCGCGACGTCCTTGGCGTGGCACGAGGCGATGTAGGGGCCGAGCTTGCCGAAGCACTCGCGAATGACGGCGGCGGTGTCGTAGTAGCGGCGGGGCGAGTTGATGAGGTTGGTGGGGTCGAGGTGAACGCCGAAGGCCTCGCGGTCCACGGCCTGGATGAGCGCGAGGTAGGCGTCGGGGCTGTCGGGGACGGTCCACTGCATCATCTCGTAGGTGAACTTGGCTCGCCGCGGCTGGACCTCGTCGATGATGGTGCGGGCGATGACGACGGCGGCCTCGAAGAGCACGTCGGCGACATTGTCGGGGTGGGCGCCGTGCCAGCTCGCGGGGTGGAACGAGCCGCAGATGTCCACGCAGCACTGCGCGCCGACCAGGTCGGCCACGCGCATGCGGCGGATGGCCTTCTGGATGTTGGCCTCGGTCTCGGCCTCGTCGGGGCCGACCAGGCGGATCCAGATGCCGGCCTCGGCGATCATCAGCCCGCGGGCGCGGATCGCGTCGCCGTAGTCGATGCAGGCCTGCTCGTCGTCGGGGTCGAGGCTCGGGCAGTAGATGGCGCCGTAGCCGCGCTCCTGGCACGCCTGTGCCACGGCGTCGGGGTCCGTCATGTCCACGTCGAACAAGGGTCCGCCGAACCGGATCATGTCGGCCTCCTTCGCTCGCGGTGGTTGTGGGGCGCCGCGTATCCTAAGCCCCGGCCCGGCGCGTGTCAACCGCACTGAGCCAAGGGGTGAGAATCGCTCTTATCGGACGGATTTGTGTTGACTTTCGGTCCGCGACCCGGCAAAATGTGGAAACCCCGTATTGCCCCACACCTTGAGGCATCCCTGCCCCGCACAAAGGATCGACGGTGAGCTTGCCCTCCCTCCTGGCACGCTTCGTGTCCGCAGGCGCCTTCGTCTGTCTGCTCGCCTCCGCCGCAGCAGCCCCAGCGCACCGCGACGCACTGGCCGGCAGGACACCCCTGAGGGTCTTCACCACGACCCGCCGCGAGAAGCACTTCGACCTGATGCCCGGCGAGTGGCTCCTGTGCTCGTCGCGGCGCGGGCTGTGGATGCCCTACCTGTGGCCGGGCGAGACCGAGCTCCACTTCCAGAAGCACGGAGCCTGCGTCTTCGCGCTCAAGAACGGCAAGGAGGGCGCCCTGCTCGGCGTCCGCCTGGGCACGCAGACGGGGCGGCCCGAGCTGCGCTCGGCTCTCAGGGCACGGTGCGACCCGCTGACCATCTGGTGCGTCGAGGAGCCCGGCATCGACGACGTGCCCGACCTGCCCCCAGGCCCCTACTACGCGCTGTGGGCTGGCACCGTGAGCGACCTCACCCGCGTCAGCCGGCTCCGCCCGCTCAAGGCGCTCCACATCACCTGCAACCTCGGCGTCACCGACCTCTCGCCCCTCGCCGAGCTCTCCGAGCTCGAGTCCCTCGTCCTGCGTTGCGACGACGTCGCCGACCTGAGGCCCCTGGCCAGGCTCACGAAGCTCGAGGTCCTCCACATCCACAACGGCCACAAGGTGACCGACCTGTCGCCGCTCGCGGCCCTCCAGGGCCTGCGCCTGCTCTCGATCCAGGGTGCGGAGTCCCTGACCGACCTCGGGCCGCTCGCGCGGCTGCCCGACCTCAGGGTGCTCGTCGTCGAGGGGCCGAAGGTCGGGGACCTCGCGCCGCTCGCGCGCCTCGCCCGGCTGACCTGGCTCGGCCTGCGCGGCTGCGCCCGCGTCGCGGACCTCCGCCCCGTCGCACGCATGCCCCACCTCGCCTACCTCGACCTCGCCCAGTGCCCCGCCGTCGCCGACCTCGGCCCCCTCGCCGACCTCACCGACCTCGAGCACCTCGACCTCCACGGCGCCGCCGAGGTCACCGACGTCGCGCCCCTCGCACGCCTGACCAGGCTCCGCCACCTCGACCTGCTCGGCTGCCGCCAGGTGACCGACCTGTGGCCGCTGCGCCGCGTGTGCCAGACCGAGCCCCAGCGCGTGTGGGTCGAGGGCCCGCTGCGCAGCCGCCTGCTGTGTCTCCAGCGCGTCTCGCCGTCGCAGATCAACATCCTGATGGGCGGCCACTACGTCACGTCGGCGCGCCCGCCGGCCGACGGCCGGTGCACGTGGACCAACATCGTGGGCCGGAGCGTCCCGCTGCCAGCGGCCTACGCGTGCGGGATCAGCCGGCTGTTCTACCCCATCCGCAGCGGGCGGCCGGGCACGCTGCTCGACTTCGCGTGGGACGGCCCCCGCGTGACCGTGAGCGCCGACGGCGCCCCGCCACGCCTCGCCGGCATCCTCGCCACGACCGCCGAGGGGCGCGCCGCCCTCAGCCGAGCCCTCGTACGCGCCCGCGGCCCCCTCGTCGTCTGGGTCGACGCCGCGTCCGCCGCCGAGCTGCCCCCCCTGCCCGCAGGAGCCGACGTCACGCTCGTCGCCGCGGGACTCGGCGTCCCCCTCAAGTCCATGGCCAGGACCCGCAACCTCGCCGGCCTCCACATCCAGTCGTGCGGCACCCCCGTCAGCGACCTCCGCCCCATCGCCCACCTCACCTCCCTGAGGCTCCTCGTCCTGCCAGCCGGCCCGCGCGTCACCTCGCTCAAGCACCTCGCCCGCATGACCCAGCTCCGCACGCTCACCGTCCCGCTCGCCGCCGACCTCGACGACCTCGGCCCCCTCGCCCGCCTCACCCAGCTCCAGAGCCTGCACCTCACCTGCGCCGAAGCCCCCAACCTCGCCCCGCTCGCCGCACTGCCCAGGCTCAAGACCCTCCGCCTCGACGGCGACATCAACGGCGAGCGCCTCACCGGCCTCGGCCAGCTCACACGCCTCGAATCGCTCTCCCTCGACTGGCACGGCCACCCCTGCGACTTCGCCGCGCTCGCGCAGCTCCGCAATCTCCGAGCACTCCACCTCACCGACTGCCGCAACGTGGCGGACCTCCACCCCCTCGCCAGCCTCGGCAACCTCGAGGTGCTCACCCTCCGCGGCTGCGACAGGGTGGCCGACATCGCGCCCGTCGCCCGACTCCCACGTCTCCGCTCGCTCGAGCTCGACCTCTGCGACGGCATCACCGACATCGGCCCCCTCCTCGCCCTCCAGCGCCGAGGCGTCCACGTCACCGTGGACAGCCGGCTCGGCCGCCAGATGGCCGCCGAGCAGCCCGAGACACCTCCGCCGGGCCTCTTCATGTCGCCCCGCTGACCCGCGCCGCTCCACCGGCGGCGGCCCCTTGACATCGGCTCACCCAGGCCTATCCTGAGTAGGCGCCGCGACGTCCCGCCAGGCGCGCAGCCAGGAGACAGGCCCATGCCGCGCCACCGTCGCCCCATCCCGCTCGCCGCGCTCGTCCTCGCGCTCGCCCTCGGCTGCGCGCCAGCCCCCATGCCCGTGCCGCAGCCCTTCCAGCCGACCCCCGCCGACCGGCCCGTCCCCAGGCCGCGCGTCGTCGAGATCCCCGAGCCGCTCCAGCGCCTGCTCCGCGAGCGCGGCACCACCAACCCCGACGCCCACCTCGCCTACCGCAAGGCCCGGCGCAAGCCCTTCGCCGAGAAGATCGCCTGGCTGACCAAGGCCATCGAGCTCGACCCCCGCTACGCCTGGGCCTACCACGACCGCGCCATCGCCTTCGCCGCCGCCAGCCGCTACGACGAGGCCGTCGCCGACTTCTCCCAGCTCATCGCCCTGCGGCCCGACCTCGCCTACGCCTACAACTACCGCGGCCTCGCACACGGCCGGAAGCGCCACTACGACCAGGCCGTCGCCGACTTCGCCGCCGCCATCCGACTCTCGCCCGACACCCCCGAGCTCTACAACAACCGCGCCGAGGCTCGCTGGCGACAGCAGCTCTACGACCTCGCCATCCGCGACTACGACAAGACCATCGAGCTCAGGCCGCGCGAGGCATGGCCCTACTACAACCGCGCCCTCGCCCATGCCGCCAACGGCGACTACCCCCGCGCCGTCGCCGATTGCGACAAGGCCATCGCCAACCAGCCCGACGACGCCGACGCATACCTCGCACGCGGCTACGCACGCTTCGAGAAGGCCGACCTCCCCGGCGCCGTCCGCGACTACGCCAAGGTCCTCCAGCTACGGCCCGACCACGTCCTCGCACGCTACTGCCGCGGCGACGCCCTCTGGCTCCAGGAGCGCTACGACGGAGCCTTCATGGACTACTCGGAGGCCGCCCACCTCGACCCCCGCTTCGCCCCCGCACACTTCGGGCTCGGCAACACGCACCTGCGCAGGAAAGCCCCCGACCGCGCCATCGCCAGCTACTCGAAGGCCATCGAGCTCCAGCCCGACTACGCCGAGGCCTACATCAACCGCGCCTGCGCACGCCGCCAACAGCGCGACTTCGCCCGCGCCGTCGCCGACCTCACCGCCGCCGCCCGACTCCGCCCGCGCGACCCCCGCGTCTTCGCCGCCCGCGCCGACACCCACCTCCTCGACCGCCACTACAGCCTCGCCGCCGCCGACTACGGCAAGGCCATCGAGCTGTGCCCCGACGACCCCCTCAACTTCTACAACCGCGGCGTCTGCCACCGCCACAAGGGCGCCTACGAGCGCGCCATCATCGACTACACCCGCGCCATCGAGCTCAAGGACGACTTCGGCCAGGCCTACAGCGCGCGCGCCTTCGCTCGCTACCTCGCAGGCCACCACGGCAGCGCCTGGGACGACGTCCACAAGGCACGCGCCCGAGGCGCCGAGCCCGACCCCAAGTTCCTCGACGCCCTCCGCAAGGCCAGCGGACGCGACCGCTAGCCGCGCCGACGGCGAGCGACTTGACGCGGGCCGCGGCGGCCCCTATCATACGGGCGGCAGCGGGCGCCTCTGTCCGCAGCCGTCTCCGCAGCCCACGTGACGGGAGTGCCGAGCAATGGCCAAGCGAAAGACAGCCAAGGCAGCGCCGCACGCCGACTTCGGCATCGTCGGCATGGCGGTCATGGGGCAGAACCTCGCCCTGAACGTCGAGAGCCGGGGCTACACCTGCGCCGTGTTCAACCGCACGGCGGCGCGGACCCGCGAGTTCGTCGCCGCGAAGTGCGCGGGCCGGCGCATCGTGCCGAGCTACAGCCTCCGCCGCTTCGTCGCCGCGATCCGCCGGCCCCGCAAGATCATGCTCATGGTCAAGGCAGGCGACCCCGTCGACGCCTTCATCGCCAAGCTCCGCCCGCTCGTGGAGCCCGGCGACGTGATCATCGACGGCGGCAACTCATTCTTCAAGGACACCATCCGCCGCAACAAGATGCTCGAAGCCAAGGGCATCCTCTACATCGGCACCGGCGTGAGCGGCGGCGAGGAGGGCGCCCTCCTCGGCCCCGCCATCATGCCAGGCGGCCAGAAGAAGGCCTGGACCCTGACCAAGCCCATCCTCACGAAGATCGCCGCACAGGTCAAGGGCAAGCCCTGCTGCACCTACATCGGCCCCGACGGCGCCGGCCACTACGTCAAGATGGTCCACAACGGCATCGAGTACGGCGACATGCAGCTCATCTGCGAAGCCTACTACATCATGGCCAACGCACTCGGCCTCACCGCCCCCGAGCTCCACCAGGTGTTCAAGCAGTGGAACCGCGGCGACCTCGACAGCTACCTCATCCAGATCACCCGCGACATCTTCGCCACCACCGACCCCGACACCGGCAAGCCCCTCGTCGAGCTCATCCTCGACAAGGCAGGCCAGAAGGGCACCGGCAAGTGGACGAGCCAGAGCGCCCTCGACCTCGGCGTGCCCGCCCCCACCATCGCCGAGGCCGTCTTCGCGCGATGCATCTCCGCCGTCAAGGACCAGCGCGTCGCCGCCGCCAAAATCCTCAAAGGCCCCCGCAGCCAGAAATGGAAGGGCATCAGCCGCAAGCGCGCCATCGAGGCCATCCGCCAGGCACTCTACGCCTCCAAGGTCTGCTCCTACGCACAGGGCTTCGCACTCATGCGCGAGGCCGCCAACGAGTATGGCTGGAAGCTCAACTTCCCCGAAATCTCGATGATCTGGAGAGGCGGATGCATCATCCGCGCCCGCTTCCTCCACAAGATCAAGGCCGCCTTCGACAAGAGTCCCGACCTGCCCAACCTGATGCTCGACCCCTACTTCAAGAACATCGTGGAAGGCTCGCAGAAGGCCTGGCGGCTCGTCGTCTCGACGGCCTGCAACCTCGGCATTCCCGTGCCCGCCTTCAGCTCCGCCCTCGCCTACTTCGACAGCTACCGCCGCCCGCGCCTGAGCGCCAACCTCATCCAGGCCCAGCGCGACTACTTCGGCGCCCACACCTACCTCCGCACCGACAAGCCCGGCGTCTTTCACACCGAGTGGCTCGAAGGCTAGCCCGCACGCACGCCCAAAGGGGGAGCCCGTCCACCCACGACCGGCTCCCCCTCCCCATGCCCGCCTCATCCACCGGCCCCGCCGCCCCCCCACCCACCCCCAGCCCCC
>CBFDBL010000291.1:0-7678 GCA_965603035.1 uncultured bacterium | reverse complement strand
CGGGCCGAGCCCGCCGCGGCTGCTCAGGGGCGAGCTTGTTGCAGTGGCTGGTGCGGCAACCCCTGAGCGAAATGTACAGCCTTAGCCAGGGGCAAGCTGCTTACTGCGCGGCCGGTCGCACACCGGTCGCACTGGTCGGAAAAACGACACCGGCCAGGCGCGCACTGCGAATCCCGGAGCCCGTGGCGGCGACGCAGGCGTTCAGCAGCCTCATCGACGTGGTGAGCGACAGGAAGCGAAGCGCCTGGCAGACACTCGTCTTGCCCACGTTGTTGCGGCCGATGAGCAGACTGATCGGCTCCGGCTCGAACGTGAAGTCGAGCAAGGTCTTGAAGTTGTGCACGTGAAGCTTGCGAAGCATCCGGCCCCCCGTTCCGATGGGCACACGCTGGCCCGTCGCACGGGTACAGTACGCGAGTTCCGCGGCGCCGAGTCAAGGGCCACCGGCGGTCCGAGGCGTCATTTCCCGATGCAGAACTCGGCGAAGATGAGGTCGAGCAGGTCGTCGGCGACGACCTGGCCGGTGATGGCGGCGAGCGCGTCGTGCGCGTTGCGCAGGTCGGCCGCGACGAACTCGGCGCCGAGCCCCTCGCTGGCCGCGCGGCGCGCCCGCTCGAGGGCCTCGCGCGCCCGGCGCAGGGCCTGGCGGTGGCGCGCGTTCCACACCAGGTCGGCCGGCGAGGCGTCCACCTGGCCCGTGCGGACCGCGGCGGCGAGCGCGCGCTCGAGCTGCGGCAGGCCGTCGCCCGTGACGGCCGAGGCGCGCAGGACCGCCGCGTCGCCGGCGAGAGCGGCCGCCTCGGCGCCCGAGACGGCGGGCGGGAGGTCGGCCTTGCTGAGCACGAGCACCCTGCGCGGCGCGTCGATCTCGGCCCACAGCTCACGCTCGGCGGCGCCGAGCCGGCGGCTGCCGTCCACGACCACGACGGCGATATGGGTCCCCGCGATCAGCCCGCGGGCGCGGGCCACCGCATCGAGATCCACGGGGTCGGCCACCCGGCCAAACCCCGGCACCTCGACCGGCTCGCCGCCCGGCTCGCGGGGACGCACCAGGCCGGCCGTGTCGTAGAGGCGGAAGCGGACGCCCTCGATGGCGAGCGGCTCGGCAACGGCGTCGCGGGTGGTGCCGGGCAGGTCGGTGACGATGGCGCGGTCGCGGGCGAGGAGCGCGTTGAAGAGGCTGGACTTGCCGGCGTTGGGCAGGCCGCACAGGGCGACGCGGATGCCCTCGGGCGGCAGCGAGCCGGCGTCGGCGTGGCGCAGCTCGTCGTTGAGGGCGTCGAGGGCCTGGGCGACGGCGTCGCGGAGCTCGTGGGCCGCGACGAGCTCGATGCCGTGCTCGGCGAAGTCGATGGAGGCCTCGACCTGCGCGCGCAGGCCGATGAGGGTGTCGTGGAGGTCGTGGACGTGTCGGGACGGGCGTCCTGCGAGGGCGCGTGCCGCGGCGCGGAGCTGGGCCTCGGTGCCGGCCTGGATGATGCCGAGCACGGCCTCGGCCTGCGCGAGGTCGATGCGGCCGTGGACGAAGGCCCTGCGGGTGAACTCGCCGGGCTCGGCGAGCCGCGCGCCCCGCGCGACCAGGGCCTCGAGCACCAGGCGCACCAGCGCCGGCGAGCCGGCGACGTGCACCTCGGCCACGTCCTCGCGGGTGTACGACCCCGGCGCCCGCATCAGGTAGAGCGTGGCAGCCACGGCCGGCCCCCCGCGCCGCAGCCGCACGCGAGCATCGACCGCGCTGTAGGGCGGCAGCGCGCCGAGAGCGGCCCCAGGCTCGGCGACGAGGCCCCCCACGACGGCGAAGGCCGCGGGCCCGCTGAGCCGCACGATGGCCGCGGGCGACGCGCCGGCCGGCGTGGAGACGGCGACGATGGTGTCGGCGGCGATGGCCGATCGGGGGTCAGCGGCAGTCATGGGCGGCCGCCATGCGTCGCGGGCCAGCCGGCTAGAACGTCTTGCGCTTGCGGCTGGAGCCGGACGCTTTCCTCTTCGTCTTGCCCGACTTCTTCGCGTCGGGCTTGGGCGGCGCGAGCTCGCCGGCCTTGTCGAGGTGTCGCTTGATGAGCCGCTGCTCGAGCAGGCCGATGCAGGTGCTGGCGATGAAGTAGAGGGCGAGGCCGGAGGGGAAGTTGTAGAAGATGAAGCCGATCATGATGGGCATCATGTAGCCCATGAGCTTCTGGGTCTGCGCCTGTTGCGGGTCGGTGGACTTGGGCATGAGGCGCTGCTGGGCGAACATGATGGCGCAGGAGACGAGCGGGAGGATGTTGACGACGCCGAGGAAGTTGTCGGGCTGGGAGAGGTCGCTGACGAACAGGAAGGGGGCGTGGCGCAGCTCGATGCTCTCGCGGAGCGCGCGGAAGAGGCCGATGAAGACGGGGAGCTGGAGGAACAGCGGGAGGCATCCGCCGAGCGGGTTGAAGCCGTGCTCGCGCTGGAGCTTGACGAGCTCCTCCTGCTGGCGCTGCTTGTCGTGCTTGTACTTCTCGCGGATCTCCTGGAAGACGGGCTGGAGCTTCTGCATGCGCTGCATGGACTTCTGGCTGTGTCGGGAGAGGGGGTGGAGGCAGGCTCGGACGATGAGTGTGAGGATGAGGATGGCGGCGCCGTAGTTGGGGATGGCGGCGTGGGCGCCGCGCAGGATGAAGGCCATGACGCGGACGAGCGGGTCGAGCCAGCCGCGCTTGCGGACGTCGCCGTAGCCGTAGGCGTCGAGGGTGGCGCGGGTCTTGGGGCCTGCGAACAGGCGGTAGCGGTGGACGACGGACTGGTCGGGCGCGAGGGTGGTGCCGCCGGCCTGGATGTCGGTGGCGAGGTTGTAGTCGCCGACGCTGCGGGCGCCGCCGCTGCGCACCCAGTTCTTCTCGCCCTCGCTGCGCACCGGCTCGAGCACCACGGCGAAGTAGTTGCTCTGCGCCGCGCTCCAGCGCACCAGCCCCGTGTCCTCGAACAGGTCGCCCTTCTGGAGCTTGCCCGCCGAGCGCCGCGCCACGCTGGCGTCGCCCGTGCGGGCCTCCGACGACACCGCGGCCGTCATGTAGCGCGACCCCATCTTCCGGTCGCGCTCGGTCGGCTCGTCCATCTTCCACGACTTCGGGCCGTGGTCCACCGCGATGCCGCCCGCGCCCCGCAGAGCGTAGCCCGGCAGCTCGAGGTCCTGGCCCCCCACGTTGTGCAGCCGGATCTCGACGTCGAGGTGGCGCTGGAGCTCGGCGTCGGCGGCCGGCAGGCTGAACTTCTTGCTGAGCTCGAGGCGGCCCCCGAGGAAGGTCGTGCGGAACGTCACCGAGCGCTCGCCCTCCTCCACGATCTCGTAGCGCCCCGGCTCGAAGACCGCGGGGGCGGGCGGCTCCTCGGCGTCGTCCTTGCTCTTCTTGGTCTGCGGCTCGTAGGCGTCGAGCACGACGAGCGACGGCAGCAGGCCGGGCTGGCCGAGCAGCGGGAGCCCGTAGATGGCGACGTCGGCGTCGGGGTTCTTGCGGAGCTTCTCGCGGGCTCGGTCCTTGTCGGCGGGGGTGCGGAAGTAGTCGAGCAGGATCAGGCGCGCGAGCGCGCCGTCCTGGTTGCTGAACTCGGCGGTGAAGAACGCCGAGCGCTTGACGAGCAGCCTGGGCGGCAGCTCCGGTGGTGCCTTCTGCGGGCCGACGGTCGGCGCGGCGGCGGTGGTCGGGCTGGTGGCGGTGGCGGGCTTGAGTGCCGTGTCGGGCTTGGCGGAGGTGGCGGGCCTGGCCGCGGTGGCCGGTGCGACGGCGGAGCCCGGTGCGGCGAGGGTTCCTGGCCGGACGTCGGGCGGCTGTGCGGTGGAGGGCTGCTCGGGCGGCGGCTCGGCGGGCGGCCGCGGCTTGGGCGCGAGGAAGTAGCCCCAGAGCAGCATCATGCCCAGGATGACGACCATGGCGACCATGGCTCGCCGCGAATCGGTCTCGGGCGCCCCGTCGGGCTGGAGTTCCATAGGGTGTGCTCGAGTGGTGTCGGTGCTACGCGATCTCGCCGCGGAGGAGCGCGCGGCGGTAGTCCTCGGCCTCGAGGTGATCGACCTCGTGGACCTCCTCGGGCGACAGGATGTAGGGCGTGCCCGCCGCCTTGGCGGCGAGCCACGTCTTGGCCGCTTCCTCGATGATCAGGTTGCGGAAGTAGGCCTCCCGCACGTTGACCCCCAGGGTCAGCACGCCGTGGTTGCCCAGCAGGACCGCGTCGTGGTGCTCGACGAGCGGCGCCACCGCGTTGGCGAGCTTCACGCCCGCAGGCACGATGTAGGGCAGGACCGGGATCTCGGCGCCCACGAGCGCCACCAGGTCGGGGAACAGCGGCGGCAGGGTCTGCCCCGCCGAGGCCACCCCCGTGGCGATGGGCGCGTGGGTGTGGACGACGGCGTGCACGTCGGGCCGCCGCAGGTAGCAGGCGAGGTGCATGTGGATCTCGCACGTCGGCTTGCGGTCGGAGCCGAGCACGTCGCCCGTGGTCATGTCGATGGCGATGTAGTCGCTCTCGCGGCAGTCCTCGAAGGCGCAGCCCGAGGCCTTGACCACCAGGGTGTGCTCGCCGGCCCGCGCGCTCGTGTTGCCGCCGGGGCCGACGACGAGCAGCCGGTCGGCGATCTTGCGGCCGTAGCGCAGCAGGTCGCGCCGGGCCGTCGCGATGTTGTAGGGGCAGGCCATTCAGCGTCCCTCCACGAGCCGGTCGCCGAGCGAGTTGTCGAGGCCGGCGATGGCGTAGATCTGCTCGCGGGTTCGCTCGATGTCGTACTTGACGCGTCGGAACACGACGGCGTCGGCCTCCTCGGTGAGGGTCACGTAGCAGGCCCGGGGGTCGGAGTCGCGCGGCTGGCCCACCGAGCCGACGTTCACGATCGCCTTCTCATCGTCCTCGAAGTGGTAGATCTTCAGGAACTCGAGGTCGGAGGGATGGGTGTAGAGGAGGTCCTGGGAGTAGATGCCTGGGACGTGGGAGTGGCCGACGAAGCACAGGTGTGGGAAGAGGTCGAAGATGGCGCGCATCTTCTCGCGGTTGCGGACGTCGCGGGGGAAGATGTACTCGCGCAGCGGCCGGCGCGGGGAGCCGTGCACGAGGTACACCGCCATGCCGTCCACCTCGAGCTCGCGGTGTTCGGCGGCGGCGCGCAGGAAGGCGAAGCGCGCCTCCACCCCGTCCTCGGGGCCCCGCGTGAGCGCGTCGCGGGTCCACTCGAGCGCCATCTCGGCGCGGAGGTTGAACTCCTCGGTCTTCTTGCTCTGGAAGATGGCTTCGTCGTGGTTGCCCATGATGGTCACGTCGGAGCGGCGGCGCAGCAGGTCCACGCACTCGCTGGGGTTGGGGCCGTAGCCGACGATGTCGCCGAGGCACAGGATGCGGTCACACTTGCGCGCCTCGATATCGGCCAGCACGGCCTCGAGCGCCGCCAAGTTGCTGTGGATATCCGAGATGATGGCGATCACCGGCGTCGGCTCCTGAGGGGCCAGCTACCCAGGCGGCGGGGCCTGTTCCTGCGAGGGTTCTGCGGGGTGTGGCGGCTCCGCGCTGTCGGGCAGCAGGTTCGGGATCCCCTCGTCGATGGGGAACCGCACCTGCGTCTTCGTGCACACCAGGCTCTCGCCCTCCAGGCGTAGCGGCGCCTTGCACACAGGGCACGCCAGGATCGCCAACAGCGTCTCGTCGATCACGGCCGACTGTACCTCCATGTCAGAAACACGATGATAGCAGAGCCCGCCATGCCTGTCAATCGCGCCCCCGACGCGCCGGCCGCAACCCCAGGCCCCGGCCGGCCCCAGGCCGCTGCCGCGCGCCGAGCGGCGGCGCGCCGGGGGTTGACGAAGCCCCGGCCACGGCCTACAATGCATGCGGAGGAGCGGGGAGAGCTTCGGATGGAGAATCCCGACATGATCCGCATGTGCTCGACCAAGGCGCCCGCCCGCCGGCGCCGCGGCCTGCACGCGGCTCCCCCACCGGGGCTCGCGGTCGTGCGGCGCGCCCGCCAGGCCTTCACCCTCATCGAGCTGCTCGTCGTCATCGCCGTCATCTCCATCCTGGCCGCCATGCTCATGCCCGCCGTCATCAACGCCATGAAGACGGCCGACGCCGCCAACTGCACGAGCAACCTCAAGCAGATCGCCGCGGCCATGCTGAACTACGCCAACGCACACGACGGGTTCATGGCGCCGCTGAACACGGCCGCGCCCAGCCTGGAGTGGGACCCGCCGAAGAAGTGGTGGCAGCTGCTCGAGCCCTTCAGCCGCGAGCTCGGCATCTTCCGATGCCCCGCCAAGAAGCGCACCCAGATCGGCTACTCGATGAACCACCGCGTCTTCACCCCGCCCCGCTCCAAGCTCTCCCACCTCAACCTCTGGGTCGGCCCCCAGCAGCTCACCGTCTGCAACAACCCGTCCGCCACCATCCTGTTCCTGGACGTCGGCTGGGTCACCAACATCGCCGACGCCCCGCGGGAGTGGAACGAGGACGACCGCAACCCGGGCTGCGCCCGCATGCCCATCGACATGAACCACGGCGCCCACGACGGCAAGAAGGAATACGTGTGGTGGGAGACCTCGCCGACCCGCCCCGTCCCGCGCCATCCCGCCGACAAGACCAACTGCTCGTTCTTCGACGGCCACGTCGACGGCATCGTCACCCGCGAGATCGCCGACGACGACTACTTCGACCCCGGCTGCCTCTACGACAACCAATGAACCCGCGGCCCCTGCATCGCTGGGACGTCACCCCCAAGGAAGCCGCCGGCGTCCAGCGCGCGCTGCGCCGCCAGCTCGTGCTCGACGACGACCTCGGCGACGTGGGCCTCGTCGCGGGCGCCGACATCGCGCTCGACCGCCGCGAGCGGCTCGGCTTCGCCGCCGTCGTCGTCCTCCGCCTGCCCGGGCTCCAGGAGGTCGAGCGCCAGACCGCCGTCGTCCCGCTCACCTTCCCCTACGTGCCCGGCCTGCTGGCGTTCCGCGAGGCGCCCGTGCTCCTCGAGGCCTTCGCCAGACTCGGGACCGAGCCCGACCTGCTCGTCTTCGATGCCCACGGCCTCGCCCACCCGCGCCGCATGGGGCTCGCCTGCCACATGGGACTCCTGCTCGACACCCCCGCCGTCGGCTGCGCGAAGTCCATCCTCGTCGGCCACTGCGACGAGCCGCCGCCCGAGGCGGGGACCTGGACCCCCCTCGTCCACCGCGGCGAGACCGTCGGCGCCGCCGTCCGCACCCGCGACGGGGTCAAGCCCGTCTTCGTCTCCCCCGGCCACCGCATCTCGCTCGAGCGCGCCGTCGCCACCATCCTCCTGTGCACCGACGGCACCCGCATCCCCAAGCCCACCCGCGAGGCCGACCGGCTGGCCGGCGCGCTCAAGCGCACGCGGGCGGCCCCCTCCTGTTGACCTCTGCATAGCGCATGCAAAGGGCCCCCGCCAGTCCCGAGGCCCGCCTTCCGTGCCCCACAGACACCGGGGGCGATGATGCAAGGGATCTGCGGCAGCCAGCGCCGAGGCTTTTGACGGGGGCGGTATTCCTCCGGGCCACGTTCTGCCAGCGGCCGCGTGCCGTCCGCAAGCCACACAGGCATGTCGGTTCCTTCACGCTCTGACCGAGCCGCAGGGCGTCCTCGCACGCAGGCGAGGGCGGCGTCTTCGCCGCCTGCCGCGCCGCACCCCTTGCACCCGACAGCCGGCATGCCCTTCGCAGAAGGCGAC
>CBFDBL010000290.1:0-7679 GCA_965603035.1 uncultured bacterium | reverse complement strand
AGCGTAAGTCTATCAATGCCATAGGGAAAGGCCTCCCAGGCGCGGCGGCCGCCGCGCCCGATGCCCCCGCGCTCCCACCCCGAGTCCGCCCCGGCGGACGCCCAGGGTCCGCCTCACCAGACGCCGCCCCTCAGCCCTCGTCCGTCTCCCCCCGTTCCTCTTCGTCCTCGTCCTCGACTTCCTCTCTTGCTCCTTCCCCCTCGGTCTCCGTCTCCTCTTCCTCCTCCTCCGACCAGTGCTCGATCTCGCCGTCGGGGCCGATGAAGGAGATCCGGACGTCGGGCGCCCTGTGCTGGACGCGCGCCCTGGGGCCGCCGTGGCGGCTGCGCCACGCGCGGGGCGTCATGCCCTCGTGGATGCGCAGCGCGGCGCGCAGGCGCGTCATCGTGCGGTAGCCGGTGATCAGCGCGATCGTGTCGAGGCCGAAGCTCGTGTTCGCCAGCAGGAGCTTCGCGCGCTCGAGCGGCGAGCTGGGCGCGGCAGCGGGCGGCTGCCGCTCGCGCCAGGCCGACGGCGTCAGGCCGCAGTGCTTGCGAAAGGCCTGCGTCAGGCGGTCCGGCGTCGGGAAGCCGCAGACCCGGGCCACGTCGGCGATCGCCAGGTCGGTCAGCGCCAGCACGTCGCGGGCCAGCTCGAGGCGCGCCAGGACGATGGCGTGGCGGACCGAGTGGCGGCGGACGTCCTGGAAGTGACGCAGCAGGACGCGCGGGCCGACGCTCATGGCCGCCGCGACGTCGGCGACCCGCAGCGCCTGGTGGCAGTGTCGGGCAATATAGCGCAGCGCCTCGGCCACGAGCGGGTCGTCGAGGCGCTGGCGATCCGTCGAGTGGCGCGGCACGAGCCGCGGCGCGAGCGACAGCGGGCGCAGCGGCCGCGGGGCGCCGTCGATCAGGCTGTCGAGCACCTCCGCCGCCCGGTAGCCCACGGCGTCGAGGCGCAGGTCGATGCTCGTGAGCGGCGGCCACGCTGCCGCGCACAGCAGAGCGTCGTTGCCCGCGCCCACGATCCCCACGTCCGCGGGCACCCGCAGCCCGCGCCGCACCAGGTGCTCGGCGACCGAGCGCGCCAGCGCGTCGCTCGCCGCGAAGAGGCCCACCGGCAGCTCCTGCGTGTCGAGCCAGCGGTCCATCCCACTCAGCAGGCGCTCCATCCGACGCGGCGTCCGCCTGTCCCGCGCCCTCGGGAACAGGAACAGGTTGAGCGTGCGCGCCCGCGCCCGCGCCCGCAGGGCGCTCGTGAAGCCCTTCTCGAGCCGGCTCCCGGGGAAGTAGCGGCGGTGGCCGACGAAAGCGAAATGATCGTAGTGGCAATCGCGCAGGTGCTCGCCCGCCAGGCGGCCCGCCTCGCGGTAGGCCGGCGCCACCTGCGACATGCTCGCACTGCCCCCGAACAGCGTCGTAGACACGAACGGCACCCCTGCCCGTTCGCACGCCTCTGCCAGGCGCTTGCTCCCTGGCCCCAGCACCCCGGCATAGGGGCCTGGCACATGTTCGGCCGCGAGCGGATCCAGCGTGCAGCGTCGGTCTCCGCGCTCCTCGGCGTATCGCAGGATCCCCCTCAGCGTCTCGCGCTCCTCGCGCCCAATCCTCAGCGGCTCGAAGGCCACCGCGATGGTCCGGCTCGCCGGCATCGTCCCCTCCTCTCGATCGTCCTCGACCTCGTCCTCTTCTCGTCGTTCCCGCGCCCCTCGTCCGCCATCTGTCTCTTCGGCCATTGTAGCGGCGCCATCGCCCAGATCAACGGCCGTCCGCCCAGCGCCGCTTCCGCGTCGCCCAGCCCACCCACGAGTCGTATGGGGTAGTTCCTCACGGACCGACCGGTGCGGCACCCAGCGGAGAATGCCCTCCTCCCATCGTGCCGCGGAGCGGCGGGGTTCCTCGTCCCCACGCGGAGCATAGGGACGAGCAACATCTGACATTCGGGCTCGTCGGCACGCTGCTGCCCGCGCAAGCGCAGCAGGCTGGGCGTGCCGGGTCGTAGGCGCCACGTCTCGACTGTGCGATGGCGGGCCGGCGCGCGCCGGCACAGCCCGGGGCGACTGGACGCGAGCGTGGGTCCGCACAGACATGGCCGTCACGCAGGGTCTGGGGTCCGCCCGCTCGTCCCTCCGCTCCTGCGGGGGGACGAGCAGGCCGCCGCTCTGCGGCACCCAGCGGAGAATGCCCTCCTCCCATCGTGCCGCGGAGCGGCGGGGTTCCTCGTCCCCACGCGGAGCATAGGGACGAGCAAGCGACATCGTGTCCTGCGCGGCCCTGCCGCGGTCCGTTCGCCGTCGGTGCGCGCCGTGGCAGGGAGGCCAGCAGGGGTCCCCCGGTGCGGGGACGTGAGTGTTCACAGTTCTAGAACTATGAACACCTCGCCGCGAGGCGCAGCCCCCCCAGGGCGGGCGTCTCGACAGGACACGACGTCGCGTCTTGCGCGGACCTGCCCCGGTCCGACGCGCAGGCGGCCGCTTTGCGGCGCCGAGCTGGGGGAGGCCCTCCCCGCGCCGTGCCGCGGAGCGGCGGGGCTCTTCGTCCCCACGCGGAGCGTGGAGATGAGCAAGAGCAAGGGCGGCCCGCGCGACGCCGAGCCACGCCAGGGGCCTGAGAGTGTCCCCGCTGCGGGGCTGGGCCTGTGGGGCGCTGGATCGCAGGGTTCCCTTCGGTCACCGTGGGCTAGGGGCCGGCCGCCCGCCATAGGGCGGGCCGAAGAGTGCACGGCCGAGGCCGGAACTCGGGGCGGATCAGGCACGATTGCTCTTGACAAGACGACTCGAGGGGTGGCTGGGCGCGAGTCTCTGGCGACCGCTCCGCTCGGGGCGAGACCGGCGGCGCGCCGCCGGATCTGGGCGGAAGTGTAGGGAGGACAACGGCTTAGAGCGATTCCGGGCGAGCCAGGGGCGGCGATGGCGAAAAACGAGGGTCGGATGGCGAAAAACGCGGGTTGCCAAAGGGGCGGGAATCGGGGTGGATCGAGGCCGAGGAGGGGGGGACGGTCCGGCCGGAAGGCGGAACGACGAGCCGCGGCCGGCCGGCCGGCGAGGCGGCGCGCTCCCGAGACCGGCACGCATGGCTGTTGGAGCGCGGCGGGCCTTGTGGTATGATCGGCGGCGGGGAGACGACGAGCGCAGCGAGGCACGGCGTGGGCGCGAGCGCGAAGTGCATCGAGATCCAGGGGGCGGCGGAGCATAATCTCCAGCACCTCGACGTGCGCATCCCGCGCGACCGGCTTGTGGTGATCACCGGGCTGAGCGGCTCGGGCAAGAGCTCGCTGGCCTTCGATACGATCTTCGCCGAGGGACAGCGGCGCTACGTCGAGAGCCTGTCGAGCTACGCTCGGCAGTTCCTCGATGAGATGGAGAAGCCGGAAGTCGAGAGCGTGGAAGGACTTCCGCCGACCATCGCGATCGAGCAGCGCACGGGCGCGGCCAACCCGCGCTCGACCGTGGGCACGACGACCGAGGTGTTCGACTACCTGCGCCTGCTCTACGCGCGGGTCGGGACGCCGCACTGCCACCTGTGCGGGCGCGAGATCCGCCAGCAGAGCGCCGAGGAGATCGTGGACGCGGTGGTGGGCCTGCCGCGCGGGATGCGGGTCGAGGTGCTGGCGCCGATGGTGCGTGGGCGCAAGGGTGCGCATCGCGAGGTGGTCGAGCGGATCGCGCGCGAGGGCCTGGTGCGGGCGCGCATCGACGGCGAGACCTATGCCCTCGACGAGGCGCCGAAGCTCGATCGGCGACGGAACCATACGATCGAGGCGGTGGTGGACCGGCTGGTGGTCGAGCCGGGGCGGCGGGCGCGGTTCCACGATTCCATCGAGATCGCGCTGGCGCTCGGCGATGGGCTCGTCGTCGTATCCCGCTCGGCGGGAAAGACTTGGGTCGATACGCTCTACAGCCAGCACTACGGCTGCCCGGCGTGCGGCGTCAGCGTCGAGGAGCTGACCCCGAGGATGTTCTCGTTCAACAGCCCCTACGGCGCCTGCCCCGTGTGCCACGGGCTCGGCACCCGCCTGGAGCTGGACGCCGAGCTGATCGTGCCGGACCGGGGGCTGAGCCTCGCGGAGGGCGCCGTCCACGCCTGGCGGCGCGGCGAGGCGCTAAGCGCCTGGTACAACAGGGCGTTACGTCGATTCGCCAAGGACTTCGCCGTCGCGCTCGACACGCCGTTCGCCAAGCTGCCCAAGGCGGTCCGCCGCATCCTGCTCCACGGCACGACCGAGGCGGACGAGGCGAAGTACGGCGCGAGCTTCAAGGGCGTCCTCCCCAATCTCGACGAGCGGTTCTCCAGGACCGAGAGCGACTCGGTCAAGGCGCGCCTGATGGGCTACATGAGCGAGCTGCCGTGCCCGGCCTGCGGCGGCGCGCGGCTGCGGCCCGAGTCGCGGGCGGTGACCGTGGGCGGGCGGGCGATCCACGAGGTCGCGGCGCGGTCGGTGCGCGACGCGCTCGGGCTGCTGCGCGGCCTCGCCTTCGAGCCCGGGCAGGCGGCGGTGGCGGAGCCGATCCTCAAGGAGGTCGGCCAGCGGCTCGAGTTCATGGTGGACGTGGGTGTGGGGTACCTGACGCTGGACCGCGCGAGTCGGAGCCTGTCGGGCGGGGAGGCGCAGCGGATCCGGCTGGCGACGCAGGTCGGCTCGGGTCTGGTGGGGGTGTGCTACGTGCTGGACGAGCCGACCATCGGGCTGCACTCGCGCGACAACGCGAGGCTGATCAAGACGCTGCGGCGCCTCCAGGGCTTGGGCAACACGGTGATCGTGGTGGAGCACGACGAGCAGACGATCCGCAGCGCGGACCACGTGATCGACCTCGGCCCCGCCGCGGGCCGCCACGGCGGGCGCATCGTCGGGCAGGGCACGGTGGACGAGATCCTCGCGAGCCCGGGCTCGCTCACCGGCCAGTACCTCAGCGGCGCGCTCCGCATCGAGGTGCCCGCGGCGCGCCGGCGCCTGAGCCGCAGCAACGCGCTCGTCGTGCGCGGCGCCGCGGCCAACAACCTGCGCCGCATCGACGTCGCCATCCCGCTCGGCGGCCTCGTGTGCGTGACCGGCGTGAGCGGCTCGGGCAAGAGCACGCTCGTCAACGACATCCTCTACCGCGCCCTGATGCGCCACTTCCACGGCAGCCGCGTCAAGCCCGGCGCCTACAGCCGCATCGACGGACTCGACCGCATCGACAAGGTCGTCATCATCGACCAGAGCCCCATCGGCCGCACACCTCGCTCCAACCCCGCCACCTACACCAAGGTCTTCGGCGACGTCCGCAGGGTCTTCGCCAGGCTCAAGGACGCCAAGGTCCGGGGCTACAAGCCAGGCCGCTTCAGCTTCAACGTCCGCGGCGGGCGCTGCGAGGCCTGCGGCGGCCAGGGCCTCAAGCGCATCGCCATGCACTTCCTACCCGACCTCTACGTCACCTGCGAGGCCTGCAAGGGCCGGCGATACAACCGCGAGACCCTCGAGATCCGCTACCGACACAAGACCATCGCCGACGTGCTCGCCATGCAGGTCTCCGAGGCCCTCGACTTCTTCGACCCCTACCCACGCATCCGCCGCATCCTCCAGACCCTCGACGACGTCGGCCTCGGCTACATCGCGCTCGGCCAGAGCAGCACCACCCTCAGCGGCGGCGAAGCCCAGCGGGTCAAGCTCTCCCGCGAGCTCGCCAAGGTCGCGACCGGCCGCACCCTCTACATCCTCGACGAGCCCACCACGGGCCTCCACTTCGCCGACATCTCGCGCCTGCTCGACGTCCTCAACCGACTCGCCGACCGCGGAAACACCCTCGTCGTCATCGAGCACCAGCCCGACGTCGTCAAGTGCGCCGACTGGATCATCGACCTCGGCCCCGAGGGCGGCGACGACGGCGGACGCATCGTCGCCCAGGGCACGCCCGAGACCGTCGCCGCCACCCCCGCATCCTACACCGGCGAGGTCCTCCGCCACTGCCTCGCCTGACCCGCGCAGCGCCCGCGGCGTGCCTGGCCCAGCGTCGGCTCGTGGGGGGGGAAAAGAGGACGCCAGCGGCCGCGGGCCGCTGGCGTCGTCGAGAGACGTTCGGCGCTCGACGCGAACGCGTGGCCGAGCGCTACGATGGCGTCGCACGGTGCGGGTCGTCCTTTGGCGCACCGCGCGCTTGGTCGCGTGGGGCGGGCTCCGGGGGCCCGCCCCGATCCGTCGTGGCCGCCCGCTGGCGGCACGCACCGCCCAGCCGACGCCGCTGGGCACTCGCCGCGCCCCGGGAAGGCACGGCCCTGCCGCGTCCGCCTCCACATCGTGCCCGCGGCTGCCCGCGTCGAACGCGGGCCGCGCGGGTCGGACGCCAGGGCCGGCGGGCCGGGGCTCCCGCCTCGCTATCGGCGGGGGGCAGCGTCGTCAAGGCCCCCGCTCGTCTCCGCAGCCGGCACGCCTGCGGGCCGTGCGCCCTCGCAGGGCGAGCCGGTCGTCTCTCGGGCGCTCGCCTCCTTCGAAAGAAAAAGGTTGGCCTGGCGCGCTCGGCAGGGCGACGGTCGCCGAGAAAGCCAATCGCCCACCCGCGGGGCGGGGGAATCCCCGCGTCGAATGGCACAGGCGATTCTGGGGCATCTCGCCGTCGTCGCGTTGCGAAGCTGAGCGGCACGTCGGGGCCGAGCACACCAGGCCAACTGGCCGGGGCTGTGACCCAGGTTGGGCCTGGGCCACATCGGAGGGTCTTCGCTCGTCCGCTCGCCTCTCCCACCTGCAACCCCCGTGCCAGAGACCCGACGGCCACCCCCGCAAACCCGCCGCCGCGCCGGCCCGCACCCCCACCCGGGCGACGCAAGTGGCCACCAGCGCTCAGCTTCGGGCGAGCATCCGCCGCGCCGGCCCCGCCGACAACGCGGCGGCCGGGCCGCAACCACCCAGCCCATCGAGCTGTCCAACACTTGGGCAGCAGAGCCTGCCCCGCGCCGCCTTGCGAGGGAGCGCAGGCACAAGTCCCTGTGGAGGCACAGGTTACGGTGTCTCGGGTTTGGACAGCGCCAAGCCCGTGCCACGCCACCGCCTGGCGAGCGGCGCCGGCGTCGCAGCGAACGCCGTTAGCCGTTGGCACGCATAGGCTTGCGACGTGAGCGACCGCCATCGCGCCGGCTCGGGCCGCCTGGAACCTCGACAGCGCCTCCAGCGGACAGGCTGCCCGAGCCTGCGGGCGGTCCGGGCCGGTCGCCGGGCGCGAAGAGCCCGACCCCGGATCTGGGGGGCCATGGCTCGGCCACCTCGATCGTCCTCATCCTCGTCCTCGATCCCCTGCGAGCCGGGACAGCGCCCCCTATCTGCGCCGTGCACGGCCATCGCAGCCGCCGGCCCCGCGAATGCGCCCGCAAGCCCGCCTGCGGAGGAGGATTGCAGAGTTGTTCAGCTCTGCAATCCTGCGAGGTGCCCTCGCGCCACGGCGTCTGCCAAGCTGTGTACGGCCATGGCAGGCCCCAGGGGAGGCGGCCCAGCTCGCGGCCTGTAGGCGCGGCGTCCCCGCCCCGCGAGAGGATCCCGTTCCTTCCCCCCGTCCGCCGCGAGCGACCGCCTGCCCCGTGCAGCCACAAGAGGGTGAGGAACGCGGGCCTTGCCCGCGACATGTCGTCTCGCGGGATGTGGACATCCCGCCTGCAATCGCCAGCGCCATCTGACCGCATCTAGCCCGCATTTCTCACCAGGTTTTGTCGTGGACGCCACAACGACATGCCAGG
>CBFDBL010000289.1:0-7686 GCA_965603035.1 uncultured bacterium | reverse complement strand
GGCCAGGCCACGCTGACCCTGAAGCTGCTGGCCGACGGCTCCGTGCTCCTCGACGCCCTCCGCCTCGAGCCCAGCCGCAAGCAACGCGGCGTCCTCGAAGGCGAGAATCTCGAGGTCACGGCCACCAGCGGCCCGAAGGCCCAGCCCGAGGACCTCCGCCTGCCGTGGAGCGGCGACAGCCAGCTCCTCTTCCCCGCCACCGAGGCAGGCCAGGAGATCGCCGTCGCCATCCCCGTCAAGGCGCCCGGCCGCTTCGTCCTCGCCGCACGGCTCACACGCGGCCCCGACTACGGCCGCGTCCAGGCCATCCGCGCAGGCGAGCCCGTCGGCCAGGCCGTGGACTGCTACGCCCCCAAGCCCGCGGTGGGCCGCGCCGTCCTGCTCGGCAAGCTCGACCTGGCGCCCGACAGCCCCGCCGTCGTCTTCAGGAGCGTCGGCAAGCACCCCAAGGCCACAGGCCACCGCCTCGGCATCGACTACCTTCGCGTGCACCGCGAGGTCGTCGCCAACGCCATCGAGGCCGAGAAGCTGCGGCAGGTCGACGTCGAGGGCGGCCCGATCGGCCCACAGCGGCTGGGCGGCCGGGGCGGCCACCACTGGAGCGGCGACACCCAGATCTTCTTCCGCCCCGCCAAGGCGGGCGCCCACGTCACCCTCGAGGTCGCCGTCGCCAAGGCCGGCCGTTACGCGCTCGACGTCTACTACACCAAGGCCGTTGACTACGGCATCGTCCAGCTCAAGGTGGACGGCAAGCCCGTGGGAAAACCCTTCGACGGCTTCAACCGCGGCGTCATCCCCAGCGGCAAGGTCGCCTGCGGCACCCTCGACCTCGCCGCCGGCAAGCACCAGCTCCGCTTCGAGGTCACGGGCAAGAACGCTGCCTCGACCGGCTACTACGTCGGCATCGACTGCCTCACCCTCCAGCCCGTGCAGTGAGCGAGCGCCCCGGCTCTCGTCCCGATGCTCCAGCGTCGGGACGCATGCCGGCGCCGCTCCAGCGGCACGAAGTGGCAGGGGGCACACCGATCAGAGACCCCTCCTCCTGGTCGCAACGCTGGAGCGTTGGTGGATTCCGTCCCGACGCTGGAGCATCGGGACGAGTGGATGCGCTCGACGGACCCCGGCCTCCACTCACGCCTGATGGCGTGGACTCCGAACTCGTCCCACCCGGTTCGGAGTCTCCCCCCTATGGTCATCAACGAGTTGTGCGGACACGGCTCCGGTCTGTGTCATCCTGAGCCCATTCGGCCGCGCCGAATGGCGCGAAGGATCTCTCAAGGCAGAGAGCAACGTACCTTGAGCTCTTCTCCCAACTGCCATTCGTGATGTTCCCTGAGCACGTCCATTCCGTGGTCCTGCCGAAGCCCTACCCTACCCGGTGGGTCAACTGGCGAGGCGAAACGCTCGTGTCCGAAGACGACGTTGTCGAGAAGCTGGCGCGCACGCGAGAAGCGAATGTGTTCGACTCGCGATCACAGGTCGAGGCTGTCGTCTCCAAGGCAGAGGATCTGCGCGAGGTGATGCAGGGCGTCTGGTGGGACGAACTGCTGTTTGCGAGGCAGCTCGGCGAGAGACTTGCGTGGGAACCTGCCGCAGCATGTGGATCGCACGTGGAATGGCGACGCAACACGCAACTGCGCGACTTCAGCAAGCGCAAAGACCGGGCGTGCATCGTCCGTTGGGACTTCGTCATCCTCGCCCCCTTCTCGTTCGCATGCTTCGTGGACCTCGCTGCGTTCGGGGCAGATCCGAGCGCGGACCTGATGCGTAGTCTGGAGCGCATCGAGGCCAGATACGCGCTCTGAGGCAGCCGTCTGGAACGGGGTATATGGCGCATTGGGGTCAGGTCTACATTATTCACTTTTCGGGCTCATCCGGCTGAAGCATACTCCTGCATGACGACGCAGAGACTGGTGCAGCAAAGAGAGCGCGCCGCTGTGCGGCGGAGGTGAGGAAGGCATACAGGACCTCTGGAAGTGAGGCTTGAGGTCCGCTGGTGTCTCGTGCATCGTCGGGGCGGCTCGGCGAAGCGGAGGCGACCTTGGCTGCTTTGTGGCGTGCACACTTCCAGAGGCCGCTCATGCCTTCTTCTCCTGACCTGGGATCTCCGAAGCTCCGCTTCGGAACGTGTCGCGAGGCAGGAGCCTCGCAGATCCTGCGCTCCCAAGCAGGAGCTTGGGAGCGAGATGGAAGAGAGGACCGCCTGAAGGCGGGACTACGAACCCGCCTGCGGCGGACAGAGGGGGTCTGCCGCCGCCTTGCGGCGGTTGGTAGTGCCGCCTTCAGGCGGAGCGGGGCGGGGGCATCGGCCTGCGGGTGAGCCAGCGCGCTGCCCGGGATCGCGGCGTCGCGGGGGCAGAGCTCCGTAAGCATCGGGATGTCAATGGTTTGCGGCGAGATGGCCGCAGGAGGGGCGGGTTGGCGTAAAAGGCGCTCTTTTTGGCGTGATCGGCGCTGCCTTGTGGGCCGCTGTTTGGGGGCTACTGGGCGGGCGGCTTGTGGGCGGAGACGCCCATGATGACGGCGGCGGGGCCGCGTGGGCGGTGGATGAGGAAGGTGCGGGCGTAGGGGACGCGGACCTGGATCTTCTGGAGCACTTTGCTCTTGCCGTCGAGGACTCGCACGCCGACGCGGAGGGGGTGGGTGCGCGAGTCGTTGCGGGTGGAGATGATGAGCAGCGCCTCGCGGTGGGGCAGCGGGAATCGCACCTCGACGCCGAAGCGTGCGAGGCTGCGGTGGATGCCGACGAGGTCGTAGTTGTCGTAGGCGAGGTGGCAGCCGAGGAGCTGCTTGCGGAAGGCGGCGGGGATGCGGGGGTCGAAGCGGGCCTCGGCGCCGCGGCCGGTGGCGCCGACGACGATGGCCTGGAGCTGCGCGTCGGGCGGCGGCGGCGCGGGCTTCGCCGATGCGGCGTGCAGCCAGCACGGCACGAGGGCGAGCAGTGCTGCGTTACCGAGGATCGCCGCTCGCATCGCTCGGGCTCGCCTCCTCGGGCTCGGCGGGCACCAGGGTGATGATCGTGACGCCGGCCTCATCGCTGTGGTAGTAGCTCGACGCATAGCCCTCGGCGCTCTCCACGAACTCGACGACGCACTCGTTGGCCTCGGCCTCATTATACGGGCCGACGGCCCAAAAGCCAACCGCCAACGCGATGGCCGCCGCGGCGGCCGCCGGCAGCAGCGCCAGCCGCACCACGCGCCACACGCCCGCGCCCCGATGCCGCGCCACCGCGGGCACCGCACGCGCGGCGACGGCGTCCCACGTCGCGGCCCAGTCGGCCTCCGCCACCGCCGGCGCCGTCAGGCGGCCGGCCAGCTCGCGGACCTGCCGCAGCGCGGCCAGCTCGCCGGCGCACCGGGGGCACGCGGCCACGTGCGCCTCGATCGCACGGGCCTCGGCATCGGGCAGCTCGCCGTCGAGGTAGCCGCTGAGTTGTTCCTCGGGGCAGGGGTCCATCGTCCTAGTCCTTCTTGAGCCACGCCAGCAGGCCCTGGAGGCGCTTGCGGGCGTAGTGGAGCCGCGACATGACGGTGCCGACGGGACAGCCCACGACGTCGGCGATCTCCTGATAGGTCAGGCCCTCGACCGCGTGGAGGACGAACACGGCGCGGTGCTCGGGCGACAGGCGCTCGATGGCGGCCTCGATGGCGGCCTGCGCCTCCTGGCTCTCGGGCCCGCGGGTCGGGTCGGCGGGGGTGCGTCGGCCGGGGACGCGCGCGTCGCCGGTCACCGTGTGCTCGTCGAGTCCGCCGGCGCGTCGCACCTTGGCCTGGCGCAGGTGGTCGATGCAGGTGTTGCTCGCGATGCGCATCAGCCAAGTGCTCAGCCGGGAACGGCCCTTGAAGCTCGGTAGCGATTCGAAGGCTCGAACAAACGCCTCCTGACATAAGTCCAGCGCGTCTTGCTGGTTATGGACGAAGTGGTAGGCGAGGCGGTAGACGCGCTCGCGGTAGGCCGTGTAGATGTCGGCGAACGCGTCGGCATCGCCGGCCAACGCGCGCTGCACGGTCTCGCCGTCTGCATCGTGCTGGCGGTCAGCCGCGCCCATCGATCCGTCCACCCGTTCCGGACGACTCAGGGGGTCCGGTATTCAGGATTCCCAGCGACTTTCCCCGATTATAGCGGGCGGCGAGCGCCGACGTCAAGGGGCCCGCGCAGAGCGACGAAGGGCATCCGACGCGAGCGCCAGGGCTTAACATCACACCAGAGCACGACTTACGAGCACGCAACCGCACAGTGCACGGGGACGGCCACGGACGGAGGCCGGCCCCTCCTCCACCGACCCCGCCTTGCAGCCGAGGCCATTGACACCGGTGGGCTGGCCTCCTACAATCCCGGAGGCCCCGCGACGTGAGGAGGAAGCCATGGGCGACTGGCGGCGCAACCCGGTCGTCGGCGCGCTGCTGGCGGTGGTGGTCGTCATCACCCTGTGGCTCGTCGTCTCGAGGATCGCGTGCAGCGCCAGAGGCAGGGATCCGCTGGCCGGCGATACGGTGACATGGATCTGCCCCCACGACGGCGAGGTCTTCCGCGTGCCGCGCGCGGACCTCGGCCTCGGCCCCGATGCCGACCCCGACCAGGTCCAGGCGAAGGCCCCCGACGTCGCCTGCCCCAAGTGTGGCAAGAAGGACTGCGTCCTGCCCGTCTACTGCCGCTCGTGCGGCAAGCCCTTCGCTCCGCCCAAGACGGCGAGGAAGCTCAAGGACATCCGGTGCCCCCACTGCGGCAAGAGCCCGTGGGGGCGCTGACCGGCCGCCGACGGGGGCAGACACCGGCTCGAGGTCGGGCGTGCGCCCGCCCCGGCAGGAGGAACCCGCGTGCGATGCATCTCGGTAGTGATGCTGCTGGCGCTGGCCGCAGGCTGCTCGTCCACGGAGAAGCCCCAGCCCGAGCGGCCGCTGTCGGCCGACGAGATCGGCGCCATGCCGTCGATCGCGCTCGCGGAGCTGACGGGGCGGCTCGAGCAGCCCGGCGGCAAGGCGCTGGTGCTGGTGCTGTGGCGCGGGGACACGGAGGCCGCCCAGACCACCCTGGCCGCGGCCGACGAGCTGGCTGCCCGCCACGCCAAGGCGGGTCTCGATGTGCTGGCCCTCAACATCGACCCGCCCGACGACGTGCGCCGCAAGGCCCTGCCGCTGCTCGGCAAGCTCGCGCCCAAGGCCCTCGAGCCGCGCTCCTACCAGGACGACGTGATGGGCCTGGGCATCGTGCTCGACGCCCACTGGGGCGGCCAGACGCCGGCCGTCTTCGTCTACGACCGCAAGGGCAAGCAGGTCTACAAGGGACACGGCGCGGACGCGCTCGGCCAGGCCGCGGCCGCGGTGCCCGCGGCCCTGGCCCGGCGCTGACCGGCCCGCCCGTCGGCGGCGTCGCGACACCGCCGGGCTTGACAGGCTGGCGACCTGGCCCGATAATGCAGACGGCGGGAGACCGCAGCAGAGGAAAGACACCGTGCTCAGACTACGCTCGCCGCGCCGGGCCTTCACGCTCATCGAGCTGCTCGTCGTCGTCGCCGTCATCGCCGTGCTGGCGTCGCTGCTGATGCCGACGATCTTCCGCGCCATGCAGGCCGCGACGGCCACCTCCTGCACCAACAACCTCAAGCAGATCCAGGGCGGGATCCTCATGTACGTCAAGGACTTCGACCTCCTGCCCGCCGCCGGCGACGGGGCGTGGCGACGGTGGTACAACCACATCGAGGAGCTCTACCTCCGCGACGTGAACGTCTTTGCCTGCCCTGCCAACGCGACCGTGCCCTACGGCTACGGCCTCAACTACCGCTTCTACTCCGGCCCCAACATCGCCGGCGTCCCACTCCAGTACCTGTGGTACAACGTCCTGCCCGTGGACCTGGTCCGCAAGCCCTCCGCAACCATCCTCACCTGCGACACCGGCTACGTCGAGCTCGACACCATGGATCTGCCCGCGAAGGACTGGAAGGAGCGCACCAACGTCATCAGCCGCGGCTTCGTCCGCTTCCCCCAGTGCGCCGCCCCGTTCGGCGACACCGACGGCGACTGGACATACCCCTGGTGGAAGACCGACCCGTGGCGGCCCTACGCGCGCCACCCCGGCCCTCGCGCCAACTTCCTGTTCTTCGACGGCCACGTGGACCCGCTCGACGTGCAGAAGGTGGTCGACTACAACTACCTGGACACCGAGTGCATCTACGACTACCAGTAGACGGAGGAGACTGCCGTGGCAGACAAGGCGGGCCGCAAGGTGGGGCGACGGGCGTTCCTGAAGGGCGCGGGCGCGATGGCCGCGGGCGCCGCCGCGCTGCGGCCCGCGTTCACCATCGCCGCCGAGAGCGCGAAGGGGGCCAACGACCGGCCCGGCGTCGGCTTCATCGGCACGGGCGGCCGCTCGGGCTCGCACAGGAAGATCGTCCACGCGCTCCAGACCCAGGGCAAGGCCCAGGCCGTCGCCGTCTGCGACATCTACGCCCCCCGCCTCCGCAACGCCGCCAAGGCCACCGGCGGCAAGCCCTACAAGCGACACCAGGACCTCCTGGCCGACCCCAACGTCGATATCGTCTGCATCGCCACCCCCGACCGCCACCACGCGCCCCAGGCCATCGACGCCGTCGAGGCCGGCAAGGACGTCTACGTCGAGAAGCCGCTCACACACTGGCTACAGTTCGACCTCGCACGCCAGCTCGCCGAGCTGGCCGCGAAGCACAAGCGCATCGTCCAGGTCGGCACCCAGTACATGGCCGACCCCGCCTACGAGCAGGTGCGCCAGCTCATCGGGGAAGGGATCATCGGCAAGCCGGTGCACGCGCAGGCCGGCTACTTCCGACGCGGCGACTGGGGCGAGCGGATGAACATCCCGAACCCCAAGGCCACGCCAGGCCCCGACCTCGACTGGGACGCCTTCCTCGGCGACGCGCCCAAGGTGCCCTTCACGGTCAGCCGATTCTTCCAGTGGCGGCTCTACTGGGACTACGCCGGCGGCCCGCCCACCGACCTGCTCGTCCACACCTACACGCCCATCTTCTGGATGCTCGGCGTCGAGTGGCCCGAGCGCTGCGTCGGCATGGGCGGCAAGTGGCAGTACGACGGCCTCCGAGAGGTGCCCGACACCTTCAACATGGTCATCGACTACCCCGGCGGCCCCAGCGTCGTGCTCATGAACACCCTGAGCAACCCCACCGGCTGCCAGTCCTACATCCGCGGCACCAACGGCCTCCTCCAGTTCCAGGGCAAGCGCATCGTCATCACCCCGCACAAGGCCAAGAAGCCCAGCCACGTCATCGAGAGCAAGGGCTTCGGCGACACCGGCAAGCTCTGGCTCAACCTGCTCGACTGCGTCAGGAGCCGCCAGCGCCCGCTCAGCCCCGTGGACGTCGGCGCCAAGGTCCAGGCCCCCCTCAACATGTCCGTCCTCTCCTACCGCCAGAGCAAGGTCGCCCGCTTCGACGCCAAGGCCCAGAAGATCGTGCTCTAGAGGGCAGAACCAGACCCCCTCTCCCACTGGGAGAGGGCGGGGGTGAGGGAGAACAAAAGCAGGCTGCCGCCAACGGTGTTCTCCCCGCCTCGCCCCTCACCCTAACCCTCTCCCGTGGGGAGAGGGGAACCGATTAGAGGCCGCTCCATGCCACATCTCGCCCCGACACTCCGCGCTGGCCCCATCGCCATCGTAAGGTCGCCCGCTTCGACGCCAAGGCCCAGAAGATCGTGCTCT
>CBFDBL010000288.1:0-7727 GCA_965603035.1 uncultured bacterium | reverse complement strand
GCCTGGCGGCGTTGCCCGAGCCCGTCGATCTGCTGGTCATGGCCGCCCCCGCCGCTTCTGCTCCGGCGTCAGGCGCGCAGAGCCCTGCACGTCGAACGTCAGCTCGACCTGGGTCGCCGCCTTGTTCACGTGCTGCCCACCCGGCCCGCCGCTGCGGATGAACTGGAAGCTCAGCTCGTCGAGCGGGATCGCGAGCCCGGGGCACACGTGGATCTCTCGCGGCACGGTCACGCCAGGCCTCCAGGCCGCGCGTCAGCGGCAGACCATCACGACGGCGGGCGACCAGTCGAGGATACGGGAAGCGGCGTCGGCGAAGGCGAGCAGGTCGGCCTTGCGGGCGAGATGGACGAGTGCGGCCCTGGGGTCGCCGGCCTCCATGTCGCTCTGGCAGGCCACGCCGGCGTCGGCGCAGCGCTTCTCGAAGGCCAGCTCGCGCTCGCGGGCGTGCTCCTCGAGCATCTGGCGGATGTGCTCGTCCTGCACGGCGCGCTCGTCGAGGCAGGTGAGCGCGTGGAGGCGCGCGCCGAAGGCCCTGGCCAGGCCGAGGGCCGTGCTCATGGCCGCCTGCGCGTGTGGGCTGTCGCCCGTCTCGACCAGGATCGAACCCAGCGTGTCCCTCTCCTCGGGATCAGCCGCTCGCCCCGGGCGCGCCGCGCTCGCGCGCGGCCTGGCCCGTGAACCATCGGCCCACCAGGATGAGCACGACCACCGCCGTCGCCAGCGCGACCACCGTCGGCAGCGGGTGTCGCGCGAGCCACTCGATGCGCCTGCGCCCCACGTCGCCCAGCGCGGCCAGCAACAGGCACCCGAGACCCGAGCCGACCCCGATGCACGCCAGCGTGGCCACCCGCGACAGGCCGAGCACCCGGCCCAGCAGCGTCCCGACCACCGCACCCGTCCCCTGGAACGGCGCGGCGACGAACACCATGATGCCCAGCTCGGCCACGCGCCGCATCCACGGGTGCGCGCGCAGCACGTACCAGCCCGCCTCGTGCGCCGCCGCCAGCCGCGCGCCGAGGTAGGGCGTGCGGTACAGCACCGTCATGTTCGCCATCATCACCAGCGCCGTGCCCAGCTCGGCGTAGACGACCGTCGCCGCCAGGACGCCCGGGCTCGGCGGCGGGCTCTGCGGCACGTAGCCGAACATGGTGGACAGCAGATCGCCGAAGACCCCGCCGAAGATGACGAACTTGCCGAAACCGATGAAGCTGCCGACCGCGGCACCGGCCAGCCACGCCGCCGCCTCCTTGCCCCAGACGGCGAACGCCGCGAGCAGGAGGATGCCGAACCCGACGAAGGGGCCGACGGTCATGGCCGCCCGCATGGCCCGCGGCAGCACGGGGCTGGGATCCGCTTCCGCCAGACGATGGGCGAGACGGGCGAGCCGGCCCTCACGGGGCCTGCCTGGGGGCGAGTCGGTCCTCATCACTCTCCAGCAACTCCACGGCTGCCATGGACGACGTGCACGGGGCGCGCCGCCATGGCAACGCGCTGCGCCTGCCGCAGGGCGAGCGCCGAGCGAACGCTTGCGGGGCGCCCCGGGCTAGGCGAGGCCCCAGCGCACGTTCTTGCCGCGGGGCAGACGCACCACCTTGTCCTCGCGGGCCAGCCAGCCGATGGCTTGGTGGATCGTCGCGTCGCGGCGCCCCGTCTCCTTCTTGAGCTGGGGCACGGAGGCGGGCCCGTTGAGCTCCAGGTAGCGGTACACCTCGCCGGCAGCCATGCCGATCTCGACGTCCATGTCGCCCTCCTAGCCATGGTGGCCGCGGCCGCGCGCGCGGCCAGCGGGCGCCGGCGCGGCGCTACGGGCCCCGCGCGGCCGTGATGCCCGTCGCGAGGGCGCGGCCTCGGCCGTCCTCATGGAACGTGACGACGACACGATCCGCAGGGCGCAGGTCGCCCAGCGAGGCGCGCCGGCCGTTCAGCACTACTCGTGCCGTCGCCGTCACGGTGAAACGGTTATCGTCCTGGTCACTGTCGGTCACCACGATCTGCCGCGAGCGCGCGGCGGCGCTGCGGAGCACCCCGCGCAACACGTCGCCGAGCGCCGCCTGCGACGCCAGCAGCCCACACAGCGCTGCTGCCAGCCCCAGCCGAGCGAATCTACGCGAGCGCGTTGGCATCGGTGCCTGATCCTCATTGACGGGGCACAACCCCCCCGCCCCTGCCTCCACCATTCTACCCACCGATCCGCCGCAGTCAAGAGCCAGATTCGCGTTCCTTGACCATCCAGACGTCGCCGTCGCAGCCCTGTCGGCTCGGCGGCCTGGTCTTCGACGAGGCGCCCTGGACGTCGGCGACGACGATGTAGCGGGCCTTCGGGTCGTGGGCCTCGAGGGTCAGGGTGTAGGTGTTCGCCAGGTTCTTGTTGGCGGCGACGCCTTCGTGGCGGTCCTCGGCGACCTGCTCGAGCTTCCCATCGCGTTCGATGGCCAGGGCGACGCGGTACATGTGGAGGCCGTTCCAGCCGCGGGTGTAGACGAAGCGCACGCGGTATGCGCCCGGGCCGTCGACGGAGTCGGTGACGTCCCACCGCTTCTCGATCCGCTCGTTGTCGTCGAAATCGGCGGTCTTCCACGAGCCGATCTTGTGGGGGCGATAGGGCCTGCCGGTGTCCCGGATGCCGAATGGCGCGAGGGCCTTGGCGATGCCCGAGACGGTCTCGTGGGTGACGTTCACGGTGTCGGCGACGCGCGAGGCGCCGCAGTCGGGCGCCACGGTGTCCCTCCAGAGCTCGAGGCCCTCTGTTACCTCGAGCCCCGCGCCTGCAAGCTGGTCGAACAGGGCTTGGAGGCGTTTCGTCTCGGCCGCGTCGAGCTCCTTCTTGCCCGCGACGGCAGCCGCGATGTCGTGAGTGGCCTTGACCATCCGCACGTAGCCGCGGACGGCCGCCGTCTCGGCGATGAGGTCGGGCTCCTTGAGCCCCTGCGCGAGCCTCATCGCGCGGTTGCAGGCCGCGAGGTCCTCGTCGATGTGCTCGACGGTCGGGAAGTAGCGGAACATGCCGCCGCCGAGCGCCGGCTTCCTGCGGCTGCGGACGAGCCGCTCGGCGCCGCCGAAGAAGGCGGTGTAGGGGATGCGCGAGCCGTAGACGTCCCAGCCGACGGGGCCGAGCGTCGTCGCCCATTCCGCCGCCTTCTCGGGATCGGCGATGCGGCGGCGGGTGGCCCAGGCGAGGGCGAACTCATGGGGCGTGCGGCCGTGGGCGTTCCACGACCACTCGGCCGCGGCCGTGACGTTGAAGTCGTAGAAGCGGTTGTCGGGCGTCGCGTAGCCGCACAGGCACGTCAGGCCCTTGTCGGCGAACTCCGTCAACCGCGCCTTGACGAACTGCGGGCCGCTCCAGGGGCAGACGATGCGCCACGAGGCCGTGAGCTGCGGGTAGCAGCCGAGCCAGCGGCCCTGGCGGGCGAAGTCGGCGAGCAGCGGGTAGATCATCGGGTCGCGCGACGAGTCGTAGGTGCGACCGCCGTCGTAGTAGGTGATGCCCACCTCCGGCGCGTCGGCCACCGCGGCGAGCACCTTGTCGTTCGTCGCGTAGCTGCCCTGGGTCGTCAGGATACGGAGGCGGACGTGCGGGTGCGTCTTGCGGGCGAGCTGCCAGGCGCGGACGCAGGCCTGGGCCTCGAGGGCATACTGCCCCTTGGCCTTGCAACTCTCGCACTCGCAGTGGACGTGGTGCTCGCTCAGCCACACGCACACGTCGCTGACGCCCTTCGTCGCGGCGAGCGAGGCGAACCAGTCGGCGAGGACGTCGGCGATCTTCGGCTGCGAGAAGCATGGGGCGATGATGGACGAGCGATAGCCGCGGGCCTTCTCGCCCTTGCCCATCAGCTCGGGATAGCGCTCGTAGATGCCCGTTCTGCCGAGCAGATCGAGGTGGGTGATGATGGGCACCCACTTGATGGCGTGGAGCCGCGCGTCGTTCTGCTGCTCCGCGTCGAGGCTCGCGACGCCGCGTCCCTCCTCGTCGAGGGTCAGGCGGGTGTGGGCCTCGATGAGATTCATCTTGCGGTCGGCGAGGTAGGCGATATCGCGGTTGGCGCTGCCGCCCCACTCGCCGCGTTCGGCCAGGTCGGGCCAGTCGAGGATCGCCACCATCGGCAGGGTGACCTTGCCCTTCGCCGCATGAGCCTCGACGAGCTGCTGGAGGGTCTTGACGCCGTGGTAGACGCCGCGCTCGGTCAGCGCCGCGACGGCGATGCCGCGACGCGGCAGCGGCGTGATGACGTAGGCCTGCTCGGCGTTGGGCAGGGCGGCGAGGGATCGTGCGCCGGGGACCCACGTGCCGTCGATCCGTTGCTGGTCGTCCACCACGCCGACGAGGATGGGGAAGCGGTTGCGGAAGATCGGCGTGCCCGTCATCTTCGCCACGAAGGCCCCGAGTTCCGCCACGGCCGATTGCTCGACGTCGGTCGCGCCCTCACGAAGCCGGAACGCAAGATCCTCGGCATCCAGCGTCAGCTTGCCCTGGAAGCGCACGCGCTTGGGCAGCGGGACGACCCAGCGCAGCCAGCGCTCGGCCTCCTCGGCGGTCAGCGCCTCGACCTTCGTCCCCGGCGCCGCCCACGCCGGCCACGGCGCATCCTCGGGCCATGCGGCGACGTCTCTCATGAACCGCGTCGCCACCGGCGCGCACGAGGCCGCGAGCAGCACGACCATGACGGAGAGGAAATGTCGAATGACGAATGGAAGAAGGCGCCGTGCGGCGCCACTCCTGCTCTGGCGTTCGGCGTTCATCATTCCGCTGTCCTCAGAGCTTTACTCTTCTTGCGCGGGCACCTGGACGTCGATCTCGATGCTGTGGGTCAGGCGCTGGCTCTTGCCGGGGGCGAGGGTGACGGGCTCGGCGTAGAGCTCGAGGTTGACGCGGCGGTCAGCGCCGCTGCGGTTGAGGAGGCATTGCATGATCTGCTCGGGGTCGAAGCGATTGCGGACCTGGAGCTTCGTGCCGCCGTCCACGAGGGTCCACTCGCCGGCGGGGGCGGCGGCGCCCCCGAGCCACTGGTCCTTCTCCTGCTCGGGGCTCTTCGCGAAGGCGAGGGAGCGGGTCTCGCTCTTGCCACCAGGACGAGCCAGGACGATGCTGCACTTCTGCACGTCGGAGACGGCGAAGCCGGGATGCGAGCGAAGCTGGGCTTTGCGCGGCGCCTTGCCGACGTTCGTCGCTGTCGAGTCGATGGTGACCTTCGCCGCCTTGGGGTCGAGGGTGATGGTGCGGGTGAGGCGGAGGCCGTTGGCGAGCTTGGCCTCGAGGGTCACCGAGGTCTTGGACTTCTTGACGACGCGGTAGGCCTCGTTCCAGCCGTCGGAGTGGTATTCGCCCTCGGAGTATTCCTCGTAGCCGCTCTTGTCGGGGATCTCGGCGCCGTCGCGGTCCTGGTAGCGCTTGAGGATTTCGCGGCCCGTGGGCTTGTGAACCATCTTCCAGATGCGGCCGCCGACGGCGGGCAGGACGGCGAGCTCGAGGACGTCGTTGCTGAGGCGGATGAGCGGGAGCTTGCGGCCTGTGATGTTGAGGCTCTTGAGCCAGACGTCGAGTGCGCCGGTGCGGCGGTTCTCGCGGATGGTGGTCAGCCCCTCCTTGCGGGCGATGGTCTCGAAGCGCTTGACGAGCGCCTTGATGTCGGTGCCGGTCGTCGAGACGAGGGCGTCGGCCTGCTCGCGATAGCCCTGCTTCGCCCTGGAGATCTGGACGTACATGATGGGCAGGCGGGCGACCTGGACGCGGTGGAGCCGCACCGGGTCGTCCTTGACCGCGGCCTCGGCCTGGTCGAAGAGGCGGACGCTCTCGGCGATGGACTCGGGGGTGAGGTAGGGCGCGGTGGGCGGCGTCCAGATGTGGATGTAGAGCTTGGGGTTCTCGCGGACGGGCTTGTGCATGAGGTTGATGTAGGCCCTGATGGGCTTGGCGGCGGGGCCGTAGAAGCCTGCGAGGAACTCGTCAATGGCGCGATCGGTGTCGTAGTCGGGGTTCCACATCTGCTTGGCGATGATCCAGGCGCGCAGCTCGGCCAGCTCGCTGCCCTTGGTGAAGTAGCAGGCCTCCTCGTAGAGGCCCTTCACGCCGTTGGCGATGAAGAAGCGGATGTTGCCCTGGAGCGCGTAGAGGTTCGGCCACGGCATCACGCTGTGGCCGTAGTCGATGATGTAGTCCCAGATGTAGAGCCGCTGGCACTTCGTGTTCCAGCCCTTGATGTCGGCCACGAACTTGACGTTCTGCGGGTGCGTGGAGACATCGAGCGGCCTGGCGAAGTCGCACTCGATGGTGCACAGGCGCACCGTGACGTTCGGCTCGGGCTTGACGATCTTCGTGGGCGTGCGGGTGTACTGGTAGGCGAGCGTGGAGATAAGCTTGTCGGGGTGGTCGGTCGCGATGTCGCGGGCGATGGCGTTGACGAAGTGGATCAGCGTGCCCGCATGCGTGCCCTCCTTGTCGTCGAGGGCCTTGCACCTGGGGCAGGTGCAGGGGTTGCGCCAGTCGTTCTGCGAGACGCTGAAGATCGTGGCGTCGGGCGCCTGCTGGATCCAGCGGCGGACCGTCCGCTTGGCGATCTCGAGCACCTCGGGGCTGGTGAGGCAGAGCTGGGTGCGGCCGCCGACGCGCTTGCCCTTGACCATCGAGAACCACTCGGGGTGCTCGCCGAAGTGCTGGTCGGGGTGGAGGATGCTGTTGAAGGTGTGGACGAAGTGCGAGTAGGCGATCTTCCCGCCGCGCCGCTCGTCGAGCCGGGTCTGCGTCCCGTTCATCTTGTTGCGCACCGCCCAGTTGGGGTCCCGCGACTTCGGGTAGTCGGTCGAGCGGTACTCGAGCGGCGGGACGTGGCGGACGTTCAGATCCCCGATCTTGAAGCTGCCAGTCCTCGGGAGCACGGTGCACTCGGGGGCGAACCAGCGGCAGCCGCAGTGGTCCTCGAGGAACGAGTAGACGGCGTAGAGCACGCCGCGTCGGTTGCCCGCGAGCACGAGTGCGGGGCCTTTGGTGCGGAGCACGATGCCTTCGAGGCCCAGTGACTTGAAGTCGATCTGCACGTCGAGCATCTTGAGGGTCGCCGTGCACCTGCCGACGGCGATGGGGATATGCCCCTCGAGGTCGCTGTCGGCGACGATGGGGATTTCGTGCCCGGTGAGCTTCTCGATGTGGGCCTGGAGGTCGGCGGCGGCGAGCTCCTCCTGGGGCGTGGGCTCGTCGGGCGAGACGATGGCGTGGGTCTTCGGGTCCAGTGCTTTGCCGCCGATGGCGATGACGCACTGGCCGAGCTGCTTGCGGCGCTCGGCGACCGCGGCGCGAGCGGCGGCGAGTTGGGGCTTCACCTTCTCGAGCTCCTTTCGGCCTGGGGCGTCCTTGGGGCAGCGGGCGAGCAGGGCGTCGAGCTGTGCGGCGATGCCGTCGATGGCCCTCTCGGCCCCGCGGCACGTCCCCTCGCGGGCCGCCTCGTCGAGTCGCTTGCGCAGGACGTCGGCGTAGCTGCGCGCGGCGGGTGCCGCGAAGCCTGAGGCCTGGAGGGCCTTGATGTGGATGGCCTGCCTGGCGGCTGGCGAGAGGCCGGCCGTGAGCTCGCGGAAGCGGCGCTGGCCGTCGCCGTAGCCGAGCCCGCCGTAGCCGACCATCTCGGCGACGAGCTGGAGCCGCTCGACGGGATTCGCAGCACGCTGGGCCAGCAGACCCGCGAGGTCGGCCTTCACGTAGTTGCTCGCCTTGGCCGTCAGCTCGCGGGCCTTCGCCA
>CBFDBL010000287.1:0-7734 GCA_965603035.1 uncultured bacterium | reverse complement strand
TCGGCCTTTCTCCGCGCCCTCCGCGGCCTCTGCGGTGAAATACCGCGTTGTAGTGTTAGTGGCCCCCGCTCGGGGGCCGCGGGCGGCGTGCGGGGGATGGGGTTTGACACAGGCAGAGCGGCGCGCTGTGATCGCCGTGGGCCGAAGGGGCGGAAGGAGCGAGCAATGGGCAGGAAGTACGTGCTGGTGGGGGCGGGGAGCGCGTCGTTCACCCGAGGGCTGGTGGCCGACGTGCTGCGGACGGGCAAGGAGCTGGAGCTGGGGCTCGTGGACGTCCGTCCCGAGGCGCTCGCCGTGGCCGAGGGGCTGGTGACGAAGATGGTCGAGGCCAAGGGCGCGCCCGTGCGCGTCGTCGCCTCGACGGACCGCCGCGAGGTGCTCCCGGGCGCGACGGCCGTGATCTGCACGGTCGGCGTCGGCGGCCGCCGGGCGTGGGAGAAGGACGTGCTGATCCCTCGGCGCCACGGCATCTACCAGCCCGTGGGCGATACGGCCATGCCGGGAGGGCTGTCGCGGGCGCTGCGCATGATCCCCGCCATGGTCGCCATCGCCGAGGACGTGCTCGACCTGTGCCCCGACGCGCGGCTCTTCAACTACGGCAATCCCATGACGGCCGTGTGCCGCGCGATCCGCAAGGCGACGGGGGCCGAGGTTGTCGGCCTCTGCCACGGCGTGATCGAGGTCGCGCGCTACCTGGCCAACTTCATCGGCGTGCCGCTCGACGAGCTGGCCTACACCGCCGCGGGCATCAACCATCTGACGTGGTTCATCGAGCTGACGCGCAACGGCGCGGACGCCTGGCCGCGGGTCCGCGCCGAGCTGGAGCGCCGGCGGGCAGGGGAGGGCACCGACCACCCGTTCTCGTGGGAGCTCTTCGACCTGTTCGGCGCGTTCCCCGCGGTGCTCGACCGGCACGTGAGCGAGTTCTTCCCGCAGTTCTTTCGCGAGGGGGCCTACTATGGGAAGACGCTGGGGGTGGACGCCTTCGGCTTCGAGGACTGCGTCGAGCGTGGCGACCGCGGCTACGCGACGATGCGGGAGCTGGCGCTGGGGCCCGAGCCGCTGCCGGCCGACTACTTCGCGCAGTTCGGCGGCGAGCACGAGCAGGTGATCGACATCCTCGACAGCATCGAGACCGACGCGGGCCGCTGCTACTCCGCCAACCTGCCCGACCGCGGCCAGATCCCCAACCTGCCCCACGACGCCGTGGTCGAGTGCCCCGCCGTCGCCGACAGGGACGGCCTGCACCCCCTCGACGTAGGCGCGTTGCCATCTGGCATCGCCGCCACCCTCGTCTCGCGCCTCGCCGTCGTCGAGACGATCGTGGACGCCGCGCTCGCCGGCTCCCGCGACCTCTTCGTCCAGGCCCTCGTCGCCGACGGCTCCTGCCCCTCGCTGGACGTGGCGCAGCGGCTCGCCGACGAGCTGCTCGCGGCGCACGCCGAGCATCTGCCGCAGTTCCAGTGATCGGGGGTCGGCCGTAGCTCAGAGCGGCTGGACTTCGCTGGGGGGCTCGGGGCCGATGCGGTGCTGGTAGATGGCCTCGATGAGCTCCATGGTCTTGACGGCGTCGTCGAAGCTGACGGAGGGCTGGCGGCGGCGGCGGATGCAGGAGATGAGGTAGCGGTTGAGGTCGAGGGGACCGCAGGCGATGTAGTTCTCGGCGCTGCCGCTGAGCTTCTCGGGGTCGAGCTCCATCAGGGGCTCGACCTTGCCGTCGGCAAAGACCCGGCCACCCTCCTCGGGGTCGCCGAAGAAGGAGATGCCGCGGGCGTGGGCCTCGACGGTGAAGAAGCGGCGGCCGGTCATCCAGTTGGTGAGCAGCACGCCGGTGATCTTGCGCTTCGGGCGCTTGGGGTCGTCGAAGCGGACGAGCGCGTTGTGGACGGTCCAGTGCTCGGCGCCCAGGCGGCGGACGTCGCTGGCGACGCGGACCACCTCGCCGCCGCACAGGAAGCGGAGGGTGTCGACGGCGTGGATGGCGTCGCAGGTCAGGATGTCCATGGCGCCGTTGTAGTAGGGTCCTGCGCCGACGGCGCACTTATAGAAGGTGGCGACGGCGGTGTGGATGGGGCCGCGGGCCTCGCAGGCCTTCTTGCCTGCGGCGATGACGGGGGCGAAGCGGCGCTGGAAGGTGACGGCGGTGAGCACCTTGTTCTTGCGGGCGATGATGGCGAGCTGGCGGGTCTGCTCGCAGGTGACGGCGGGCGGCTTCTCGACCACGAGGTGGCAGCCCATCTCCATCACGGTCGCGGCGACCTCGAAGAGCAGGTGGGGCTTCATGATGGCGTAGACGACGTCGGGCTTCTCGCGCTCGATCATCTGCCTGTAGTCGGTGTAGAGCGCGCTGGCCTTGACGCCGAATGTCGCGGCGGCTTTCTTCATCCGCTCCTCGTCGAGCTCCGCGATGCCGCAGATGGCCGCGCCCTGGATGTCGCGGATCGAGGCGTAGTGGGAGCTGGTGGCGCGAGGCCCCGCGCCGATGAACGCCACGCGGAGGGTCCGCGGGCGCGACCGCTTGGGCGGCGCGGCCTTGCGCTTCGTGTGCGTCCTGCCCATGGCTTCCTGGGCTCCTAGTGCAATGGGGAGCGATGGCTCAGCACCGCTCCCTTCGGGGAAGACACCGGGGACGCTCCGGGGGAAGTATACCTCAACGGCTGGGGAAATCAAGGCTTTCCGCGTCGGGCCGGCTCACTCGGCGGGGTGGAGCAGGACCTTGCCCGACTGGCCGCTGTCGAAGAGGCGATAGGCTTCGTCCGCTGCCTCGAGGGGGAAGGTGTGGGTGATGATCTTGTCGGCTGGCAGGCCGGCGCGGTGGCGCTCGAGCAGCTCGAAGTACTCGACCCAGTTGGTGTACCAGCTTCCGTAGAGGGTGAGGCTCTTGCGGATGAGGGTGTCGCCGGGTCGGATGGTGGCCTGGCGCATCTCGCCGACGAGGCCGACGCGTCCGCCGCCGGCGACGACGGCGAGCGCCTGGTTGAGGACGTCCTCGATGCCGACGCACACGACGGCGACGCTCGGCCCCGCACCGTCGGTCAGCAGGCGGAGGCGCTCGTCGACGTCGCCGTTGGTGGGGTCGATGGCGCCCACGGCGCCGAGCTGCTGCGCGAGGTCGCGGCGGTAGTCGTGGGGCTCGACGGCGATGCAGCGTCCGCCGAGGAACGCGGCCACGGCCGTCATCCCGAGGCCGATGGGGCCGGCGCCGAAGACGGCGACCGTGTCGGCGCCGCTGATGCCCATGCGATTGAGCAGCTTGTTGGCCACGCCGAGCGCGTCGCCGGCCAGCAGCACCCCCAGGTCGAAGCTCACGTCGTCGGGCAGGGGGAGGCAGCAGAACTCGGGGACGGCGATGAGCTCGGCTTCGCTCCCGCTCGTGGCCTTCCACTGGCGGCACAGGGTGGCGTTGCCGCGGCGGCAGTGCAGACAGGTGCCGCAGCCCTCGATCACCTGGACCGCGACGCGGTCGCCGACGGCCAGGCGCGCGCCGTCGGGCGCCTCGGCCACCACGCCGGCCATCTCGTGCCCCGCGGGGCGCTCGCGGGCCTTCGGGCCGCGGTAGCCGCCGAGCTCGCTCCCGCACAGGCCCGAGGCCCTGACCTCGAGGAGCACCTGCCCGGCCGCCGGCTCGGGCCGCGGCAGGTCCACGATGCGGATCGTCCGGTTCCCTCCGTAGAGTGCGGCCTTCATCTAGTCTCCTTCGCTCAGCACGGCGACGATGCGAGGCTCGGGCAGCCGGGCGCGCAGGACGAGGCGGTCGAATGCGGCGGCCGCGGCGAGCAGCGCCGCGAGCAGCGCGAAGCCGAGCACCAGGCCGTCGGCGTCGCCGCTCAGGCCCAGCGGCCGCCAGTGGTGGCCCGCCAGCACGCCGCCCACCAGGCCGAGCAGCGGGAGGCCGAAGACGAGCATCGCGCTCAGCGCGGCGTTGGGCACCGCCACCTCGACGACGACGCGCGAGTCGACGGCGGGCGGGTCGTCGGCCCTGAGCTCGAGGGCGCGCACGCCGCCGCCCAGTGCCGCGCAGGCGCAGCACCCGCCGCACTCGGGCTTCGCCCGCAGGTGCACGGTCACGCGGTCGCCCTCGACGGCGACGACGGTGCCCTGGTCGCGCATGGTGTCCCTTTGCGGTCGCTGGGCGGTGGGGGCCAGGCTGTGGTCACGGCGTGTCGGGCTTGGCGAGCGACTGTGCGAGGTACTCGCCGAAGCGCCGCGCGGCCCTCGGGCCGTTGGCGGTGATGATCTTGCCGTGGCGCACGACGGACTCGCGGACCCACTTCGCGCCGTGGGCCGTGAGGTCGCGCCGCTGCGAGCGGTAGGCCGTGGCGGCGACCCCCTTGAGCACGCCGGCCCGCGCGAGGATCGACGGCGCGATGCAGATGGCCGCCACCACCTTCTCGTTCTCGACCCCCGCCTTCGCCAGCGCGTGGCAGGCCTCGTCGTCGAAGTAGGCCTTCGCCCCGGCGCCGCCGACGAACACGATGGCGTCGTAGTCAGCGGCCTTGACGTCCTTGAGCAGCACGTCGGGCTTCACCTTCGCGCCGCCCATGCCCTTCGCCTCGTCGGTGCTCGAGCAGGCGACGACGATCGTGCAGCCCTTGGCCTTGAGGATCGTCGTCGGGTGCGCGAGCTCCTCATCGCGGAACTTCTCGGGCGCGATGACGAACAGCGCCTTCTTGCCCGCCAGCTCGTTCGACGGCGTCACCGCCAGCGCCGAGCCGGCAGCCAGCAGCGCCCCCACCCAGACCATCGCCCTGGACGTCGTGCTCATGGCGGGTCTCCTCTCTGCCCCCAAGGTATCGCGCGCCGGGACTGCGGTCAAGCAAGAAACGCGCGGGCGGCGCGGGCGACCGGCTCGGGGATGTCCTGGGGGATAATGAAGCCCCGCGCGGGGTAGTCGGCCAGGCGCTCGACCTCGCCGACGGCGAGGCGGGCGAGCGTCGCGAGCGCAGGGGGAGCCAGCGCGGCGAGATCGGGGCGCGGCGGCGGGCAGTTGAGGAAGGCGACGTCCGGCTGGCGGCGCAGCGCGGTGGCCCAGGCGCGGCGCTGGCGGGCGGGCTGGGCGATGAGGATGGCACGCTCGACCGCGATGCCGTGGGCGGCGAGGAGGGCGAAGCCGCGCGCGAAGTTCTCCCCGGTGTTCGTGGACGTGCGCTCGGTCAGGATCGCGGCCTCGGGCAGGCCGGCGGCCAGGGCCGACTGCTTCAGGAAGTCGGCCTCCGGGAGCGTCAGCTCGCCCGACCCCGCGCCGTGCCCGCCCGCGAAGAGCACCCACGGCGCCAGGCCGTCAGCAAAGAGCTCGGCGGCCCGGTGCGCCACGGCCGCGCTGTTGCTGCCGAGGCCGATGATGACGTCCGCCGGCCGCGGCTCGTCGCTCACGGCCAGGTAGTCGAGCAGCACATCGAGCGCGGCGAAGAGCTCGCTCACAAGGGCGCTCCTCTCAGGCGAAACGCAGGCGGAAGCTCTTGATCTCGAAGGGGCGGAGGGCCGTGGTGAACGCCGTGCCCTCCGTGGCGACCTCGCGCCCAGAGCGCTCGAGGGGGTCGCACGCGACGACGGCGGTGAGGGGGCGGTTGAGCTCGCAGGCGGCGCGGACGGTGGCGCCGTCGAGCCGCCTGGGGCGCGGCCTGCTGCCTGCTGCGGCGCGGCGCCACGACGCCGGCCTCCTCGGCTCGGGGGGCTGTGGGGCTCAGGACGTGCCGTCCCAGCCCCGGAGCCGCTTCTCGCGGCGCTGGTGCTGGTCGAGCAGCTCGCGCGGCAGCCGGAGGCCGAACTGCGCGAGGAACTGGCGGTTGACGGCGTCCTCCTCGAGCCAGTCCTCGGTGTCGATGGCGAAGAGCTCCTCCCACACGTCGCGGGTGACCTGGTCGTCGATGCCGTCGAGGTCGAAGCTCTCGTAAGTCGGGAAGAGGCCGAGGGGTGTCTCGACGGCGCCGGCCTCGCCGCGCGCGCGGGCGAGCATCCAGATGAGGACGCGGAGGTTCTCGCCGAAGCCGGGCCAGAGGTAGTGGCCGTCCTGGCTCATGCGGAACCAGTTGACGCGGAAGACCTTGGGCGGGTGGGTGAGCCGGCGGCCCACGTAGAGCCAGTGGGCGAAGTAGTCGGCCATGTTGTATCCGCAGAAGGGGAGCATGGCCATGGGGTCGCGGCGCACCTCGCCGAGCTCGCCGTACTGGGCGGCGGTGCGCTCGGAGGTCATGTTGGCGCCGATGTAGACGGCGTGCTCCCAGTCGAAGCACTCGATGATGAGCGGGGCGAGCCGTCGGCGGCGGGCGCCGAACATGATGGCCGTGATGGGGACGCCCTGGGGGTCTTCCCAGTGGGGCGAGATGCTCGGGCAGTTGGCGCACGGGGCGGTGAAGCGGCTGTTGGGGTTGGCGCCCGGGATCTCGTGGCCGTGCTCGTCCTTCTTGCCTGGGAACCAGGGCCGTCCGAGCCAGTCCTCGCCGTGGTCGGGCGGGTCGCCCTCGCCGTCCTCCCACCACACGGTGCCGTCGGGGCACAGCAGGGCGTTGGTGAAGATGGTGTCGTGGCTCACGGCCGCGAGGGCGTTGGGGTTGGTCTGGGAGTTGGTGCCCGGCGCGACGCCGAAGAAGCCTGTCTCGGGGTTGATGGCCCAGAGCCGCCCGTCGGGGCCGATGTGCATCCAGGCGATGTCGTCGCCCACGGTCTCGATCTCATAGCCCTTGTCGGCCAGGTCCTTCGGCGGCACGAGCATCGCGAGGTTCGTCTTCCCGCAGGCGCTGGGGAACGCGCCGGCCACGTAGTCGACATGGCCGTCGGGGTGCTTGACGCCCATGATGAGCATGTGCTCGGCCATCCAGCCCTCCTGGCGGCCGATGTAGCTCGCGATGCGCAGGGCGAGGCACTTCTTGCCCAGCAGCACGTTGCCGCCGTAGCCCGAGCCGACGCTCCAGATGGTGTTGTCCTCGGGGAAGTGGAGGATGAGGCGCTTGCTGAGGTCGCGCTCGGCCTTGCCGTGGAGGCAGCGGGTGAACTCGCCGTGGGAGCCGAGGGCCTCGAGCACCTCGGTGCCCACGCGTGTCATGATCTCCATGTTGAGCACGACGTAGATGCTGTCGGTGAGCTCGACGCCGATCTTGCTGAAGGGGGAGCCGACGGGGCCCATGGAGAAGGGGATGACGTAGAGGGTGCGGCCGCGCATCGAGCCGGCGAAGATGGCGCTGGCGCGCGCGTAGGCCTTCTCGGGCGGCATCCAGTTGTTCGTCGGGCCCGCGTCGTCCTCGCGGGTCGTGCAGATGAAGGTCAGGCCCTCGGTGCGCGCCACGTCGTTGGCCGCCGTGCGGTGGTAGACGCAGCCGGGCAGCTCCTCCCGGTTGAGCTCGATCAGCTCGCCGCTGGCGAAGGCCTCCTGGCGCAGGGCCTCCCTTTGCTCCTCGGAGCCGTCGATCCACACGATCGCGTCGGGCTCGCACAGCTCCGCGCACTCGTCGATCCAGCGAAGCAGCCCCCGGTGGCTGGTAGGCGGGTTGTCCATCAGCATTACTCCTGCGGGCAGCGACACGCAGGCCCATGGAGAAAGGAACGTAGAATCCACATTCTACACCCATGGCCCCGCCCTGTCCAATCCCAGGAAGCGCGGATGCCGTCAAGAGAGCGGAAGTCAGCCCCGACGGCTTTGACAGGGGCGACATTGTCCTGGCATAGGAAGGACAGAAGAGGCTCCTGTCCCGAATGGCGTGGAGATAGGGCTTGGCCAGCCCGCTTGCGGGCGGAAGA
>CBFDBL010000286.1:0-7748 GCA_965603035.1 uncultured bacterium | reverse complement strand
CGCCTGCCGTGCCCCGCCTTGTCCCCTCCACTCATTCGCCGTTCCCCTCCCGTCGCTGACAGATCCTCACGGAACACTGCGAGCCGGGTCCTGCCTCCCACCGCAACCGCCTTCGTGCAGCCACAACGGGCCGACAGACCTCCCGGCTGGCGGAGCGCGGTGCAGCGCTCCCTCCACGACGTCACGACAAGTCCCACCGCCGCGCCCTCCCAGGGCGGCGAGCAACTACGCGGACGAGGACAGGGGCGCATCGCTTGGCTCCGCCGCGCGCCCCATCCCCCGCAGCGTCCGTGCTTCCGCTGCGCGCCGCACCAGAATACTAGGACATGCCCTGCGGCCTGTCAAGGGCGCCCTGCGCCGGCCCGGGGAGCCGAAAGGCAGGCACTGCTCGGAAGTGCACTCGGCCCGACCAAGCCACGAGGCGACGTCACTCCGCTGCAGAGCACCTAGCTCCTCCACGGTCCCCAGCGCATCGTATCGCGCGCACGCGGGCGCAATCCCTGGAAGCCGTTGGAACCGTGAGTTGGCGAAGACCGATGGCGCGCAAAGTACATCCCTCCCTGGAGCACACTGCCGTTCGCCTCGGGCCACGCACCACCATAGGATCCAACCTTCGGCTTGTCAAGCCCAAGTGAGTCGCGATCCGCAACTGGCCGGACGCGAGAACCTCAGGGCACCCGCATGAGCCAGGGACCGCCTACTCGTGCAAGGAACGCACGCGCAACTGCCCAAGTCCGGCATCTTGGTCCATAAGGCAACCTGACTGTATGTGTAGCAAACGCCGTGCCAAGGATCGGGCCTCACGCCACCCAAGCACGATCATGCCTTATCGTTTGACCTACCAGACGCTTACGCACACTCTCGAAGCACGGCCGGCCCCCATCGAGTCGCCGCTCCGCAGGCGCATGTTGCCGTTCGGCAACATGCGGCGGCAATCCCTCAAGCACTTTTCGGCCTTATCTTCATACGCTGCAATTGGTTACGCCCATGTTGCCGATCGGCAACATGGCGTTGCCCAACATCATCCCAGATGTTGTGTACCTGAGCATCCGTCACACTATCGGCCTCTCCACAACGCCCACTCTCGCAGCCGCGCGGTCTGGCGTACGATCATGGCTCCAACCCGAGGGCACACGATAGCTTTGGGCGACAGTCGTCCCCGTGCCCCGCGCTTCGCAGGCAAGCGCCACCAACCGGGCTACGGCACATCCACGGTGACGAGTCGCCAGGCGTCGGCGGCGTGGTGGGGCAGGTCGGCGGCGCCGGCGAGGTCGCCCATGGTGACGAGCCGACCGTCGCGGTAGACGCAGAGGGCGGAGCGCCAGGAGGCGTGGGTGTTGTTGGTGCAGTAGAGGGCCGTGCGGCCGCCCTGGCTGAGGTAGGCGAAGCGGCGGTGAAGCAGGTTCCACTGCCCCATCGAGGTGTGGGCGGGGTTGACGAGCACGTCGTACTTGAGGTCCCAGCCGAGGTCGGGGTGGCGCGGCTCGGCGGCGTAGCCCTTCGCCTTCGCGTTGCGAAGGATGTTGTTCTCGCCGCAGAGCAGGACTCGGACACAGGTGTGCTCGAGGTGGATGGAGCGGTGGCCGTCGAGGTAGCGCTGGGTCAGCTCGGCCACGATCTTGCGGGTGGCCTCGGCACTGGTGGCGAAGCGCTGGACGAACGGGCCGATGGTCTCGTCGCCGGGCACGAAGCACCAGGTGCCGCCGGCCTCGGCGAGGATGCTCACGTCGCTGTCGTCGGCAAGCTGCTGGAGGAAACGGGCGCTGGCGCTCCTGGGCAGGGAGCGCGCTGTCTTGCCTCGCGTCGCGCGCTTGCCCTTCGCTGCGCGCTGCCCCATCGACCAGCCGGGCAGCACGAGCATGGCCGCGCCGTGCTGGGCGGCCACGGCCGCGGCCCGCTTCAGGTGCGACGTCCTCCGCGCATCGGCGAGTCGCCGCGCGAACAGGCTGATCCGCATGACCGCTCCCCATGGGTGGGACAAAGGCGCCGGCGCTAGGGTAAGCATAGACCGCCGCAGGCAGGCTGTCAAGTGGCGGCGCTCAGCCGACCGACGGCCACAGCACCAGCAGCACGATGCCGCCGACGAGGGTGATGCCAAACACCAGGGCGACCCGCGCGAGCAGGCGCCGGTGCCCGAGCAGGGCCACCGCGAGCCCCTTGAACACCAGGTTCGAGAGCCCGCCGAGCACGATCATCCGCCAGCCCGTGTCGAGCGCCACCCGGTCGACGTGGATGAGCTGCGCCGTCGAGAGCGTGATCGCGTCCATATCGGTCAGGCCCGAGAGCGCGGCCACGACGTAGAGCCCGCTGTCGCCGAAGTGCTCCTTCGCCACCGCCACGGCGAACAGCACGACCGCGTAGAGCAGGCCGAACCCCAGGGCCGCCTTGAGGTCGGACGGGTCGTCGCCGGCCGGCACCCCCTGGGCCTCGTCCCCGCGCAGGACGTAGAGCCCGACCGACAGCAGCGCCATGAGGCCCATGAGCGCGCCGAGCTGCGGCAGGACCTGCGGCAGGATGCGCGGCGCGACGACGGCGATCTCGACCCCCACCCGCGCGAAGACGACCGTCGAGGCGATCATCACGACCAGCGCCGCCAGCGGCGCGCCGCCAGGCGCCCGGCGCGAGCGCCGCGCGTAGCTCACCGTCGTCGCCGTGCTCGAGATCAGGCCGCCCAGCACGCCGCCCAGCACCGTGCCCGCCCGTGCGCCCACCAGCTTGTACGCCATGTAGCCGCCCAGGCTGATCCCGCAGATCAGCACGACCATGAGCCAGATCTTGAAGGGGTTGAGCACCTGGTAGGGGCCGTAGGCACGGTTCGGCAGCACCGGCAGGACGACCAGGGCGATGAGCACGAGTCGGAAGATCGCCCGCATCTCGCGCTGCCCGATGCGCCCGACGAGGCTGTGGAGCGGCTTCTTCCAGTGCAGCAGCAGCGCCACCGCGCCGCCCGCGACCACCGCCTCCGCCGTCCAGTCGAGCACCACCGCCGCCCCGACGCCGAACATCACGAGCGCCGCCACCTCGGTCGTCTGCCCTGGATCGACCTCGCCGGTCTTCGCGCGGATCGCATTCTGCGCGATCATCAGCGCGCCGACGGCCAGCAGCCCGCCGCCCAGCACCCAGCCCCCGGCGAGCTTCGACACCAGCGCGCACACCGCGCCCAGCAGCGTGATGAGCGCGAAGGTCCGGATCCCCGCCGCGTGCGACGCCGCCCACTCGCGCTGGAGCCCCACCAGCAGGCCCAGCCCGAGCGCGATCGCTAGCTGCTGCACGATGCCCGCATCCATCGGCCGTGCCCTTCTACGCTCGAGGACGCGCCGCCCATCATAGGCGACGCCGCCCCGCATCGCAAGGCCAGAGCCCGTCCGAGTCCGATCCCGGGCGTTGGGCTCCTCACCCAGGGATCGGCATCCCCCAGGGTCCGGGGCCAGACTCGCTCGTGGCCGCCCTTTGATCCTGGCCTGGGCAACGCCTATGATGGTCGCCGACACCCCGGCGACGGAAAGGAGACGACCGTGCGCAGGATCCTCCATGCCCTGATGGCCGCGGCCGTCGCTGCGGCGAGCGGCCTGGCCGTCGCGGGAAGCGTCGAGCAGGTGGCCGAGGCGATCCGCACCGAGGCGACGCGCCCGGACGACAGCCCCGAGGGCCTGCCCCTGCCGCTCGCGACCCACTGGTGCACGGGCTCCCACCGCAACTCGGAGGGCCTGGCGCCGATCCGTCAGATGGAGTGGATCGCCCAGGGCCGCCACCTGCTCCCTTGGCTCCAGCATCCGCGCCACGACCGCGAGCTCAACGAGGAGCAGCTCGAGCGGTTCCGAGCGTACTACGAGAAGGCGATGCGGCGGGCCGCGGAGCTCAAGCTGCCGCTGTGCTTCAAGGCCAGCCAGTGGGAGCGCTTGCTCTCGGGCAAGCCGTGGGTCGAGCTGCCGCCCGCGAGGAACCCCAACGTGGTGACGCCCGAGGGCAAGATCGAGAGGATGGTCTCGCCCTTCGGCCCGCTCGAGCCGTGGCGCGAGGTCGGCAGGATGCACACGGCCAACGCCGCGATGAAGCGCCTCCAGGAATGGTACCCCGACCCGCCGCGGGTCATGTTCCTGTCGAACAACGAGCATCGCAAGCTGCGCTGGCACCAGATGCGCCTGTCGAAGCGCTACCAGGACAAGTACGGCGCGGGCCGCGACGGCGACTTCAAGCGCAAGGTGGTCGCCGACGGCTGGATCGAGCGCTACCGCGCCCTCCAGGAGGGCATGCGCGACGGCCTCGTCGACCCGGCGTGGAAGAAGGCGGCCGTCTTCGTGGGCTACGGCGCCTTCGGCCCCGACCACATGGGCCGATGGGGCGGATGGCACACCTACTCGCTCCACTCGAAGGGCCGCATCACCCCCTGGCCCCTCGCCTGGGACGGCGGCAGCCCGTCGTACTACACCCACGACTGGAACCCCAGCACCGACTACACGGTGTGGAGCCCCCAGGTCGAGTTCCAGAATCTGGTCTTCGTGAAGCGCGAGGCGCGCAAGCTCAACCCGAGGTTCTGGCTCGAGATCTCCGTCTGGGACGGCGGCGCGCCCGAGGCCGACAAGGCGAAGAGCAAGGAGAAGCGCAAGAAGCTCCCCACGCCCGAGGTCTACCGCCTCAAGGGCCAGGAGTACAACCCGACGCGCTATCGGGGCTTTGTGCAGTTCGGCATGTGGCTGCTGCGGCCGCGGGCGGTCCGGGAGTTCCGCGGCTGGACCCATCCGAGCGACGAGGCCATCCCGTACTTCATGGCCCTGTGCGATGCCGTGGACCTCGTGCACGACAACCCCACGCTGCGCGAGTGGTGGCGCAAGGGCACCCTCGTGCCCAACCGCGCCCGCAAGCACCACTACCAGACCGCCATCCCCGACGAGTGGCAGGGCGAGGACCGCTGGTTCCTGCTCGACACCAGCCTCGACCCGCCGCACCCGTGGGAGCTGTTCTGGGAGATCAAGGTCTTCGCCCTTGCGCTTGTCCGCGGCGAGAAGCCGGCCCGCCGGTGGCTCGTCTACGCCCACGCGCCCGTCAAGGAGCGCAAGGGCGTGAAGGTCACCATCCCCGACTATCGCGACGTCGTCCTCGACGTCGCCGTCGGCGGCTCGTTCTACCGGATCGACGAGCGGACCGGCGACGCGACGCCCGTGCGGTAGCCCGCCGGCCCGAGAGCCGGCCGGCGCGCGGCAGGAGGGACTGCCCTGTTCGCCATCGGCGTCGAGTACTACGTGCGGGGTCTGGCGTTCTTCGCGGTCAACGGGGTCTTGGTGTGGAGCAGTGCGCGGGTCGCCAGGGCGCTGTTCCCGGACGGCCCGCGGCCGATGCGCGTCCTCGCGACGGCGCTGCTCGCGGTGGTCGGCCTGGTCACCTGCCTCGAGTACTGCGGGGCGGTCGGGCTGCTGGCGTGGTGGCCGGTCTGCGCCGTGCTGCTGGCCGCGAGCATCGGGGCGGCCGTGGTCGTGAGAGTGCGGACGGGAGCGGAGGCGCCGAGCCTCGCGGAGCCGACCCCGGGGCGCGACGGGTGGAGGACGCTGACCGCGCTGGGCGCCGCGGCCGCGGGCCTGCTGTACTTCGGGTACGTGCTGACCAGGGTACGCCTGGACGCCGACTGCACATTCTACCATCTGCCTGTCGCGGCGAGCTTCGTGCAGACGGGCTCGCTGGCCCCCACCGACGCGCCCTGCTGGTTCTACCCCTCGGGCGGCGAGCTGGTCACCGCCTGGCTCATGATGCCCTGGCATGCCGATTGGCTCATGGTCCTGGCCAACGTGCCCGCGCTGTCGCTGCTGGCGATCGCCCTCTATGCAGTCCTGACCACCATCGGTGTACGGGGTTCCCTGGCGCTGCTGCTCGTGGGCACGATCGGATGCTGGCGCGTGATCCGTCTGCTCTCAACTACACAGAAGGTGGACGTGCTCTTCGCGGCGGCCATCCTGTCGCTGGTGGCGTTCCTGCTCGATCTCGCGGCGAGGCAGGGCAAGGCGTCGCTGCTGCTGGCCGCGCTGGCGATGGGCCTGGCGTGTGCCGTGAAACACACGGGGCTGCTCTATGCCTGCCTGTTCCTCGTCTGCCTAATGGTGCTCCATCGTCAGGTGCGCGCCGCATGTGGCTCGGTGCGCGCCGCTGTCGCGATGGTGCTCGTGCCGATCGCCGTCGTCGGGGCGCCGTGCTACGTCAGGAACTGGATCCTGACGGGGTCGCCGGTCTGGCCCATGGGGCTGTCGGTGTTCGGCGTCACGGTGTTCGCCGGCCAGCCCTCGTCACAGAGCGCTGTCGGCTCGATGTTTGTGAGCCGCCTGGCGAGTGCCGAGGCGTGGGGCCTGCTGGCGCGGTCGGTGTGGCACTGGACGCGAGGCGCGCCCCTGGCGGCGCTCCCTCTTGCGGCGGGGGCCTTGTGGTTCGGGCTCCCGCGCCAGGAGGGGGCGGTGCGGGCCGTGCTGATTGCCTTCACCCTCGGCTCGGCAGCCGTCTTCCTGGTGACGCCCCTGACGGTGGAGAACATCCCGGGGACGATGAACCTGCTGCGCACGCAGCCGAGCGCCGTGCGCCTGGCGTTGGCATTCTGGGTGCTGCCGGTCGTGTGGGCGGGAGCCGCGCTCGAGCGCCTGGCGCGCAGGCGGTGGGCACGACACCTGCTCCACGGCGGCCTGCTCTGGCTCGTCTACGCGGGGCTCAAGTCTACTCTCAGGCATGGGAGGGCCGAGGCCGCCTTCCTGATCGCCGTGGCTGCGGCCATCGGGCTCTACTGGGCCTGGGCGCGGCTCGTCGAGCGGCGGGCCTTGCGCCGTGTGGGCCTCGCCGTCGCCGGGTTGGCGGTCGCGGTCGCCTTCCTGGTCGCGCAGGGGGGCCGGTACGTCCGGTGGCCGGCGGACCGCCTGGCGCTCTTCGAGGCCAAGAACGTCCTGCCCGACGTGGGCGGCGAGGCCGGGGAGGAGCGGCCCCCTGCGCTCTATAGGTGGTTCGCGGGCCACGTGCACGGCCAGCGTGTCGGGGCCGTCGTCACCCGCTGCTACTTCTACTACGGGCCCGCGCTCGAGAACCGCGTGGTTGTCCTGCCCCGCGAGCTGGATGGGCGGGACCTGCGAGCGCTCGCGGCTGAGCTGGACTGGGTGGTCACGACCGTCATCAGCACCGACCGTAGCGACCCGCTCTTCGCGACTTGGCCGCCCGCCGCAGCGGCCCTCGACGCCCACCCCGAGCTCTTCGAGCTCGTCTTCCACGAGCCCGTCGCGCGGGTCTACCGCTGCCAGCCGCCGAGCAGCGGGGGCGAGACTGGGCGTCGGGGAGCGACGAGCACGACCAGACGCCGGACTCGGCATTCCCCAGGATCGGGGGCTGGACTCGCTCCACCCTTCGACTTCTCGCGGGACGGCCTGGAGGCGCTCCACTGGCACCGGCAGAAGGCGGGGACCATCGAGCACACCCACGACGTGCTCAAGAGCGACCTGGCGGCCGGCCCCCTGCAACCTTACCTCCGCCGCTCCACTTGCATTGCGCGGCCGCTTGGGATAGCATGGGCGAAGCCCGGGACGCGGACGAGACCCCGACCAGAATGGTGAATGCGATGCGCCGATACCTGTGGACACTGGCGGCCCTGCTCGCGGCGACGGGGGCACCGGCCGGCGAGGACGTGAGGCCGAAGCCGCTGGCGCGGTGGAGCTTCGAGCACGGGACCGACGAGTGGCACGCACACGGCGCGCCCGCCCGCTGGAGCAAGCTGAAGGCGAAGGACGGCG
>CBFDBL010000285.1:0-7758 GCA_965603035.1 uncultured bacterium | reverse complement strand
CGCCGGTGAGGAAGACGCTGACGGGGTTGTTGGGCCAGGCCTTCATGGCGCGGACGATCTCGACGTCGGCGCGCCGGGTGTCGCGGTTGTCGAGGTAGAGGAGGGCGGCGACGAGGTGGAGGGTGCCGAGCGTCTCGGGGCCGTAGTCGCGGCCGTCGGCGGCGGTGCTGAGCTTCTGCATCTCGATGAGGGCGAGCTCGGGCAGGTCGTTCATCGCGTAGGCGACGACGCGGAGGGCGAGGCACAGGTCGCGCATCTCGGTGGACTCGAACGCGGTCGGGTCCAGTGGCTCGACTTCGACGAGCGCGAGGCGGGTGCGGGCGGAGGTGAGGAAGGCGACGGACAGGAACAGGCCGAGCTCGGGCGGGGGCTGTGCTCGGCAGCGGCGCAGGTCGCTGGCGATGCCGGTCCAGTCGGGCTGGCCGTCGGGCAGCGGCTGGCGGCCGGCGAGGTGGTGGGCGACGTCGGCGGCGAGGCCCGCCGCGTCCCGCACGGTCTGCGGCAGGGCGTCGGGCCGGGTCTTGGCGGCCTGGTCGGCGGCGAGCGCGAGGCCCGTGAAGGTCGCCGAGAGTGCGGCCTTGCGCGCGCCGCGGTAGGCCCTGGCCTTCAGGCCTCCGAGCATCCTGGCGAGGCGCCGCTCCTCCTCGGCCAGCGAGGCGAAGCGCCGCGCCGCGCGCGCCGCCGCCTGGGCCTCCTTCGCGGCCTCGCGGTCGGCGTCGGTCGGCTCGGCGAGCTTCTCGAGCAGGGCTGCGGCGCGCTCGGCGGCCCTCTCGGCGCGCGCGGCCGCGCGGTCGGCCCGCTTCACCTCCCTGGCCGCGCGCGCGGCGCCGGCCGCGTCGCGCGCCTCGACGGCGATGGCGCGCGCCTCCGCCACCGTCGCGGGCGCGTCCCTCGAGCACGAGCAGCCGGCCAGCAGCAGCACGACGGCCGTCGGCCATCCGCGGGCTGCGCTCGGGCGTCTCGCCAGGCTCACGGGCTTGCCTCCATTCCCTCACGAGTCGCCGCGGCCCGTGCTTCTTTCACCGGCGCGGCTCCTCCACCCCCGAGTCACGCGTCCGCGAGGCGCCGCAGCAGGCGGAAGGCCGCGTCGGCGATGTGCTGGCCGGCGCCCGGGGCGAGCTGTGAGCTGAGGATGGGCGTGGCCTCGTAGCCGCCGCGCTCGAAGGCCTCCCAGGTCGGGATGTAGCCGAACCACCCGTTGGCGAGCTCGGCCACGAGGGTGAACGGCAGGGGCGACCAGCCCTTGATCTCGAGCCCCCACTCGACGAAGTACTCGCCCGGCACCCCTACGATCGCCGCGTCGCCGATGCGGAGGGCCTGGACCTCGACGTCGGCCGACTGCCCGTCGCGCGCGTAGGAGTCGACGCGCTCGATGAAGCAGCGGTCGCGGTCCGACGGCTCGGCCTTGCCGCTGGCCTCGTCGCGCATGCGGCGCACGCGCGCGTCGAGCGGGTAGTAGGGCAGCGCGAGGCTCTCGCGCGCGACGGCGACGGCGGCGGAGCCGCACGGCGGGGCCTTCTCGACGGCGTTGAGCACGGCGCCGGCGAGCGCGCGGCCGACCTGTCGCGACTTGGCGGGGCCCTTGGCCGGGACGTGGGAGTCGGTGAGGTAGGGCACGTGGTTGATGTTGCCGCAGGCGCCGTTGAGGAACAGGTGGATCAGCTCCTCGCCGTACACCCCGCGGAGCGCGTCGGTCATGACGCCGGGGTAGTCGGCGGAGATCTCGGTGCCGCCCAGGACGTCGATGTGGAGGGCGTAGTTGGAGACGATGGCGAAGGGCTCGCCGAGGTCGGAGGCGAAGGCGAGCACCTGGAGGTCGGGGTCGGTGGGGCCGGCGGCGCCGACGACGTCGCCGCGCCCCGTGCCGAAGACCTCGGAGGCGTCGGGTCGGCGGAAGCGTCGGTTGAAGGCGAGGCCCTGCTCGTGGACGCGCGCGGCGAACATCTGGGCGGGGCGCGCGGCGTCCCGCGCGCCGCAGACGGCGTCGGCGATGCGGTCGGGCAGGTCGGCGAACCAGGCCTCGTTGCGCGGCGCGATGCGGCTGGCGCGGGTGTCGGGTCCCGTGTGGATGTGGGTGCCGGCGATCAGGACGTTGGCGGCGGGGACGGCGGCGCGCTCGGCGATGCGGTCGCGGGCCGAGCGGGCGAGCTCGTTGGCGATGCAGATGAGGTCGCAGGCCACGACGGCGAGGACCGCCCCGTCGCGCTCGACGACGAGCGCCTTGGCGAGCAGGTCGTCGCGCACCGCGGTCGAGACCCGGTTGTGGAAGTAGCCCGCCAGCCCCGTGCCCACCGGCGGCGTGATGCACGCCTCCGCCGCGCCCACCAGCAGCTCATCGCTCATCATCGGCTCCCTTCGCATGCAGGATCTTCACGGCCACGTCCGTCGCGATCGGCGGGATCGCCAGGGACATGTCGCCCGCGCACGCCCGTTCCTCCGCGCGGGTCACGACGCCCCTGTGGGTGTCCCACCACTCGATGCGGTAGACGCCCGGCTTCATCTTCGCGAGGGCCATCGGGAGGCGCGGCGTCGGCTCGGCGTTGTCGAGCGCCTTGGCGTTGTGCCAGGTGAACTGTGGGTTCTGCGCCCAGGCGAGTGCCCAGCCGTCGCCGCGGAGCGCCAGGATGCGTGCGTGGGTGGTCGAGAGGTCGAGCGGCTCGAGCTTCGGGTCGCGCCAGGGGGTGCCGCGCAGGAAGGCGGCGAGCGCGGCGTAGTGGCCGTAGAGCTTGCGGGGGCGGATGTAGGTGTCCCACCACCAGTGGAGCGGCGTGCCGCAGGCGCCGCTCATGGCGGAGGCCCAGATCGCGTTGTGGAGGTGGACGCCGCGCTCGTCGGCCTTGTGGACGACGTTCTCCTTCGCACCGTAGACGCCGGCCTCGGCTCCGCCGAACTCGCCGAGCAGGCAGGGCTTGCCCGCGTCGCGGATGTAGGCGAGGTTGCGCAGCACCTTGGCCGCGCCGTCGGTATCCCAGGCGTTCAGGTAGCAGTGGTGTTGCACCAGGTCGAGCCACGGCGACTCGTTGAGGCCCTCCCACAGGCGATCGACGGCGAGCGAGGCGGTGACCAGGTGGCCGTGGGCGTCCCACTTCCTCAGGTGCGCGGCCATCTCGTCGAGCCAGGGCCGGAAGGTGCGGTCGCGCACGGCCGCGTTCAGCTCGAGCGGCCCGAGCACGGCATACTCGATCTCGTTGCACAGCTCCCACGCACCGATCGCCGGCGAGCAGCCCCACCGCGCGACCGCGTAGCGGATGCGATTGCGGAAGGCCCTCCGCGCCGCCTCCGACGTGAAGAACTCCGTCGGCTTCGCGATGCGGCCGGTCCCGCGCCAGTAGGGCGACTTCTTCTCCTTGACGTCGTGCGCATTCTCCAGGCAGAGGATGACGGTGACGCCGCGGCGCTCGCACTCGTCGAGCAGGCGATCGAGCTTCCAGGCCCGCTCGAGATCGTAGCGGCCCGTCTCGGCGTGCTCGAAGCCCAGGCACCAGGTGCAGTGCCACAGCCGCAGGACATTCTGGCCGCTCGCCGCCATCTCGCGGACGTAGCGCAGCAGGTCGTCGAGCGGCGCGGTGTCGGTGCTCCACGCCACGTTCTGGCCGATGAGGAACACGCCCTCGCCCGAGGCCGTCTGGAGGTAGCGCCGCCCCTCGACGCGCCGCAGCGGCCCCTTGCCCGTCGGCTTCGTGGCCACGAGCACGCCGCTGCGCTCCGCCTTCCTCGGGTGACCGTGCAGCGCGATCTCGATCCGCCAGGCGTAGCGCCCGGGCAGCGGCGGCGCGAAGCGCACGCGGAAGTCGGCCTGCCCGACCGCCGTCAGCCTCTCCTCCCGCTGCGCCCGATCGACGGCGTAGCGGTAGTCCTGGAACCCGAAACCTGGAACCCGGAACCGCTTCCCCGACTCATGCTCGAACACGCCGACCACCGACACCTGCTCGGGATCGAACGGGTCCGACCAGCCGAGCGACATGGGGACGACGGCCTCCCACCTCTCGTACGTCGCCACCGTGGCCGGCGCGCCGCCTGCGCTCGCCGTGGCGGCAACTGCCAGCAGGGCGGCGGCGATGAGCATCGCTCGCGAGCGGGAGGAGCCACCCGACACGTCGGTACCTCCAGCGGTAGAGCCGGCCACCCCCCAGTATGCCGCCGACGGACGTGAATGCAAGCACCCCTTCCCCCGCAGCCGGCGCGCCTCCCAGGCCCTCTCCCCTCGGGAGAGGGCGCCCGGCGAGGTCCGCCGTCAGGCGGGCCGAGCCGGGCGGGTGAGGGCCGTACCGCATTGGGGAAGGCCCGCCATCCGGCGCGCCACCCCGAACGCCACGGCCCTCACCCGCTCGCCCGCGCCCACGCTCGGGCGAGCGCCCTCTCCCGTCAGGAGAGGGCCGGCCACGCCGCGCCGGAGTTGACACCGGCTCCCCGCGCGCTCAGAATGCGGCTGCCGAAGCCCGACCGACCACGATCATCGAGGGGATCAGCCATGGCACCCAGGACGACGCGCATCCCGACCCTGCCCTTCCGACACTTCCTCACCTATGCCGAAATGACGGCGTTCCTCGAGCAGCTCGTCGCCGCGCGGCCGCGGCTCGCGACGCTCGACAGCCTCGGTCGCTCGCGCGAGGGACGCGAGGTCTGGTGCCTGACGATCACAGATCCGAAGACGGGCGCGGCCAGCGACAAGCCGGCCTATCTCATCCACGGCAACATCCACGCCGCCGAGCTCTCCGGCACCCACGCCGCGCGGTGCTGCAAGAACACCTTTGACGAAGCCAGAAGAGAATGCACACATGCGCAGAATGAGTTTCGGGCGTTATGACTATGCCGCCTTCCTGAGCTTTTTCTCCTATGCAGCCGGCTCGGTAGTCCTTCCGGTGGCATTGGTATCGCTGGCGCACGACTTGGGCTTTTCACTCGAGAAGGGAGGCATGGCCGCGGGCGGCGCTCTTCATCTGGGCCGCACAATCCCCATCGTGGCGTCGATGCTGTTGTGCGGGTTCGCCGCCGGACGCTGGGGAAAACGCAGGACCCTGGGCGTGTCGGTGGCCCTGATGAGCGTGGGTGTTCTGCTGTGCGCCTTGGCCCCTTCCTATGGTGTGTTGTTCCTCGCGCTGATGATCGCGGGAATGGGGGAAGGTGTCGTCGAGGGGTTGGCGACGCCGTTTGTGCAGCGTCTGCACCCTGAGGAGCCGGGCCGCTACATCAACTTCTCGCACTCATTCTGGTCGATCGGGGTCGTCGTGACCGTCCTGGCTTCCGGCGGCCTGATCTCGTTGGGGGTGCCCTGGCGCGTGATCGTTGCCGCCGTGGCCATTGTCTCATGCATAACGACCGTCCTGCTGCTGTTCCCAGAGCGCAAGGGGCAGAAGTATCCTGAGCATCGCGAGCCCATCCACTGGAAGACGGTTTGGGGGCACGCCAACGAGATCTTCCACACCCGGAGGTTCTGGCTGTTCTTCGCCGCCATGTTCTTCGCTGGCGGTGGGGAGTTCTGCCTGACCTTCTGGTGTGCGAGCTTCATCCAGTTGAACTTCAGGGGAGCGGCCTGGGCCGGTGGGGTCGGCACGGCCTGCTTCGCTGGCGGGATGTTTCTCGGCCGCACCGGTTGGGGCTACCTGATCCGGCAGCATCAGTTGAGGCAGCTCATCGTCTGGTCGGCGCTGGCAGGCACACTCATCACGTCGCTGTTCCCATTCCTCACGGACCTTTGGGCGCTATTCGGCCTGCTTTTCGTGGCGGGCATAGCCACCGCTCCATTCTGGCCCAGCGTCCAGAGCTACTGTGCCGATCGCCTGCCCGAGACCGACACCACGATGCTGTTCATCCTGTTATCGTGCGCGGGGATTCCCGGCTGTGGGGTCTTCACCTGGCTGATGGGGTATATCGGCGACCGAGCCGGCGGCCTGCGCCTCGCCTTCTACCTCATCCCTGCCTGCTACCTCACCCTGGCCGCGATCATCGGCCTCGACTGGCTCACCTCATCGCCCAGCAATCCGAGCCGGCAGCGCACGTCAGGCGAACGCGACCCCATGCAAGACGGGGTCAGGGAGCCGCCGGGATGACCGGCACGGCGCGGCGCCGGCGGCGGCCTCCCCCGCCCCTGATTGCCCTCCCCCAGACGGCCGGATTGCAATGTCCCGCCATAAGCCGCTCGCCACCAAGGTATTACGTTCTCTCAACGTGACAGGCACGTTGCTCCCTAGAACTATGAACACGCAGGGCCTTGCCCCGAGCAGCCTGGGCCGCTGCCCCGCGGCGTCGGGGGGCAGCCGCAGAACGGGGGCAGGCGGAACCCCGACCGGTTCCGCCTGCCTGATGCTCCCCTGCCCACCGTGCTGGTGGTGTCGAGCTACTTGTTGCGCTGCTTCTCCCGCGCCCAGATCATCTCGGAGATGAGGTCCTTCTCGTGCCGCCTGGTGGAGACCTTGGGCTTGCGCAGGAGGATCATGTGCTTCTGGCCCTCGGTGTAGCCGGTGGCGGGCACGGTCTTCTTGTGCTTCCAGCCGGGCTCGCCCTCGGTCCAACCTTTGGTGGCGAGGTCGTAGTTGTACCAGTCGTGGCTGGCCTCGGTCACGGGCGGTGGCGGGGCGTGCTTCGGCGCGCAGGCGAGCGGCGCGAGCACGAGCCCCGTCGCGACTACGATGGCCAGGAGCCACAGCAGACAGCCAGGCTTCATCGAGCGTCTCCAGCAGGCCGCGGGCGGTCCCGATGCGACGGGTCCAGCGTACCGTGTCGCGCCCGTGAAGTCAACCCTTTCCTTTCGCTGGGCCGCGGGGGTATAATCGCGGCGGACAGTGGACAGGAAAGGAGGAGCGAGCCATGCGACGACGCGAGTTCCTGCGGACGGGCAGCCTGGCGGCCTGCGGCCTGGCGCTGGCGGGACGCGCCGGCGGCGAGGCGGCGCAGCGGCCCGACGTGCTCTACATCTCGATCGAGGACGTCGCGCCGCTGATGGGCTGCTACGGCCATCCCGTGGTCAAGACGCCGCACATCGACGCCTTGGCGAAGCGCGGCGTGGTGTTCGACAATGCCTATTGCATGGTGCCGGTGTGCAATCCGTCGCGGGCGTCGATCTCGAGCGGCCTGCGGCCCGAGACGACCGGCGTGTTCGGCAACAGCGTCGACTGGCGGCTGCGCCTGCCCGAGGGCCATCGCACCTTCTACGAGTTCTTCCGCGACCACGGCTACGAGACGGCCATCTGCGGCAAGATCCACCACCACGAGCGCTACTTCAAGGACCGCAAGCCCGAGGCCCAGCAGCGCGAGAACCGCATGTGGACCACCCGCCTGCCCGCGCGCAGCAAGGGCTACCGCACGAAGGCCCGCAAGCCCAAGGCCCCCATGCCCACGTGGCTCAAGAAGGGCGACTACCCCGAGCGCAGCCTCAACTGGGGTCCCACCGGCCTCGCCGACACCGAGCAGCGCGACGGCGCCACCGCCGCCGCCGTCGCCAGGAAGCTCATGGCCCCGCGCACCCGGCCCCTCTTCATGGCCGTCGGGCTCCACGCGCCCCACTACCCGCTCCGCGCGCCCGACCGCTACTTCGCCATGTATCCTCCCAGCAAGATCGAGCTGCCCACCGTCCCGCCCGACGACCTCGCCGACGTGCCCTTCACCTATCCCGTCTTCAACTGGAGCGACCAGCGCTGGACCGACGAGGCCGAGAAGCGGGGGGAGATCGCCGCCTACTACGCCACGATCTCCTACATCGACACCTGCGTCGGCATCCTGCTCGACGCCCTCAAGAAGTCGGGGCGGGAGAAGAGCACC
>CBFDBL010000284.1:0-7770 GCA_965603035.1 uncultured bacterium | reverse complement strand
CGGCGGCATGGTCATCCACAATCTCGCCGGCGGACCCTTCACGCCGTTCATCTGGAACCAGTACCTGCTCCGCTCGCCCCAGGCGGCCGGCCTCGGCATCGCGGACCAGATCCCCCACTGGGCCGTGCCGCCCGCCGGCTCGCGCGCCATCACCAGCCGCCTGTTCTTCCACCGCGACTGGCTGATCCCCATTCTCCTCGTGCTCGTCGGCCAGGTCGTCGGGCGGATGAACTGGTTCGGCCTCGGCTACGTCCTGTTCCGCGTCACGTCCGACGCCGAGCGCCTGCCGTTCCCGCTCGCCCACATCCACGCCGAGGGCGCCACGGCCCTGGCCGAGACGACCGCGAAGGCCGAGTCGTGGCGCTGGCCCGTCTTCTCCACGGGCTCGATGCTCGGCATCGTCTTCGCAGCCGTCTACATAGGCATCCCCGCCACGACCGGGCTCATCCTCGACAAGCCGATCGAGATCCTGCCCATCCCGTTCCTCGACCTCACCGACAACGCGCACGGCGTGCTGCCCGCCTCGCTCGCCGGCCTGAGCTTCGACATGGGCATCATGCTCTTCGCCATGGTGCTGCCGTTCTCCATGGTCGTCGGCATCTTCACCAGCGTAATGCTCACGTCGGTCGTGGCGAACCCGATCCTCCAGCACTTCGGCATGCTGCCGAGCTGGAAGCCTGGGATGGGCCTGCTGACGACGAAGTTCGTCACCGACTTCGATCTGTGGCTGAGCATCGGGATCGGGACGGCTCTGGCCGTGGCCGTGCTGGGCATCGTGCGGTGCATCCGCAGCGGGGCGATCAAGCTGCGGGGCACGCTGCCGCGTCCCGAGGGGCGCGGCGACATCCCCATCTGGGTGGGCCTGCTGCTCTACGCCGCGGGCACGAGCGTCTACGTGCTCCTGTGCCACCTGCTCGTGCCCCGGTTCCCCGTGTGGGTCCTGGTGTTCTTCGGGTTCGTGTGGACGCCGCTGAACAGCTACATCTCGGCGCGGATGATCGGCCTGACGGGCGCGCCCGTGGCGTTCCCGTTCCTGCGCGAGGCGAGCTTCATGCTCGCGAAGTACAAGGGGGTGGACATCTGGTTCGCGCCGATCCCGCTGCACGACTTCGGCCGCACCGCCCAGCTCTTCCGGGTGCTCGACCTCACGCGCACGAGGATCACGAGCCTCATCAAGGCCGAGCTGCTCATCATACCCGTCAGCCTGATCTGTAGCTTCGTCTTCTGGGCGTTCTTCTGGTACATCGAGGAGATCCCGTCGGCGGGCTACCCGTTCACGGCGAAGATGTGGCCGCTCCAGGCCCGCTACCGCTGCCTGTTCATGACGGCGACGACGGAGGGCACGCCGTGGCTGCTCCAGGCGATCAAGCCGCGGTTCATCGCCACGGGCTTCACCGCCGGGGTGCTGCTCTACCTGGCCGTCACGACGGCCGGGCTGCCCGCGCTCTTCTACTACGGCCTGATCGGCGGCATCGCCGGCTGGCCGAACATGGCGATCCCCCAGTTCATCGGCGCCTGCGTCGGCCGCTACATCATCGGCCGCAAGCTCGGCCGCGAGAAGTGGCGCCGCTACGCACCCGTCCTGTGCGCCGGCTACGCCTGCGGCGTCGGACTCGTCGGCATGCTCGCCGTGGGCGTCGCCATCATCTCCCGAGCCGTCTCCGGCCTCCCGTTCTAGCCAGATCAGATGTGGGGGAGGGGACCTTCTTTGAGGAAGAAGGTCCCCTCCCCCACACCCCCTCCCTCCAAGAACCTTGACGATGGCGCCGGGCAGACCGAAGCGCCCGACGCGTGCGCTGCGGCCGGATGGCTCTCCCGACGGCGCTTGTGCGAAGGGGACCGCGCGCGCGGCGACCGAGTCTCTGATCCCACACCTGCGCAGGTGTGGGATCAGGCGTGCGCGACCACCCGCGCTTGACCGCGTCGGTGCGATGGTGTATACGGTGGCCCCCGTTGCTGGGCGTGTTCGGGGCCGAGCGTCAGTCGCCGGCCCTTTCCGCAATTGAGGAGAACGCTGAATGCGTCGCATCGCGTTTATCGGGGCCGGGAGCCTGGGCTTCTCGCGCAGGCTCATGATCGACATCCTGTCGTGCGAGGCGCTGCGCGACACCGAGTTCGCGCTGATGGACGTCGACAGGACGCGGCTGAGGTACATGGACAAGATCGCCGGGCGGATCGTCGCCGAGATGGGCGCGCCGGCGAGGCACTTCGTGACGACCGACCGCCGCGAGGCGCTCGAGGGTGCCGACTTCGTGGTCACCATGGTGCTCATCGGCGACATCGACGTCATCACCCACGACATCGAGATCCCGCTGCGCTACGGCGTCGACCAGTGCATCGGCGACACCCTCGGCGTGGGCGGCGTGTTCCGCACGCTGCGGACCCTGCCCGTGCTCGTCGGCGTGTGCCAGGACATGGCCGAGGTGTGCCCCGACGCGCTCCTGCTCAACTACACCAACCCGATGGCCATGCTGATGTGGGGCCAGAACCTCGCGGTGCCGGAGGTGACCAAGGTCGGCCTCTGCCACAGCGTGCAGGGCACGGCGGGCCAGATCGCCCGCTGGTGCGGCGTCGAGCCCGCCGAGGTGGACTACTGGGTCGCCGGGATCAATCACCAGGCCTGGTTCCTCGAGATCTCCCACAAGGGCAAGGACCTCTACCCGAGGCTGCGCAAGTGCCTCGACAAGCCTGAGATCCTCGAGCACGAGACCACCCGCTTCGAGCTCTTCCGCCACTTCGGCTACTTCGTCACCGAGAGCAGCGGCCACAACTCCGAGTACGTGCCCTGGATGCGCAAGCGCCCCGACCTCGTCGAGCGCTTCTGCCCAGGCGGCGGGTGGAACGGCGGCAGCGGCTTCATCCTCGAGCTCTACGGCACCAACCGCAAGGGCTACCGCAAGGGCCTCGCCCGCATGGCCTCGGGCAAGGACCCACTTCCCCTGCGACGCAGCCACGAGTACGGTTCCTACATCATCGACGCCTGCGTCACCGGCGAGACCTTCCGCTTCAACGGCAACGTCCAGAACGACGGACTCATCACCAACCTGCCACAGGGCTGCAACGTCGAGGTCCCCTGCTACACCGACCGCCACGGCGTCAACCCCGCCTTCGTCGGCGACCTCCCGCCACAGCTCGCCGCCGTCAACCGCTCGAACGTCGCGGTCCAGGAGCTCGCCGTCCAGGCGGCACTCACGGGCGACCGCGACGCCGTCTACCACGCGTGCGCCATGGACCCGCTGACGGGCGCGGTGTGCACCCTCGACGAGGTCCGGTCGATGTGCGACGAGCTCTTCGACGCCGAGCGCCGGTGGCTGCCCCAGTTCAAGCAGCAGCGCCGACGCAAGGCAGGCGGGAAGCGGAAGCGAAGGAAGAAGGCATAGGCGGGCCGTCGGGCTCAGTAGACCTCGTCGGGGTCGAAGAGGCGCTCGGCGACGACCTCGAGGGCGTCGGTCTCGGGGTTGTAGCGGCGGTAGTAGCACGAGAAGTAGCCCCTGTGGCAGGCGGCGACCTCCTGCTCGACGGCGATGGCGAGCGAGTTCCGGTCGCAGTTCACGCGGATCTCGACGACCCGCTGGGTGTGCCCGGAGGTCTCGCCCTTGACCATGACCCGGCCCTTCGAGCGGCGGTAGACGTGCACGAGGCCCGTCTCGAGGGTCCTGGCCAGCGCCTCGCGGTCGAGGTAGCACAGGACGAGCGGCTCCTGGGTCGCCGCGTCGAGGATGATGGCCGCGATCAGGCCGTCGTCGTCGAACGTCACGAGGTCGGCGAGAGGCATGTGCTGAGCTCCGTGTGGCGGCTCTGCTGGGAATGACTGGAAGCGAAGCGATATTATAGCCGTCCTGCCCGTCTGCCGCCAGTCGCGGGCTCCGGTCGGGCACGGGCACGCGCGAGAGGGCGAGCCGTGGAACGGATGACGCTGGAGGTCGAGACGGGCGGTCGGGCCATCGTGGAGCTCCTGGCGGACGAGCTGCCCGACGTGCCGCTGAGCGCGATTCGGCGGCTGGTGGCGCGGGGTCGGGTCGAGGTGGACGGGCGGCGGGTCGATCACCTGTGCCAGCCCGAGCCGGGCCAGCAGGTGACCGTGCATCTGCCCGAGGAGCCGATCGTGCGGTTCCGGCCCGAGCCGCTGCCGCTCGACGTGCTCTACGAGGACGCCGGGGTGCTGGCCGTGAGCAAGCCCGTGGGCCTGAGCGTCGTGCCCGACCCGTGCAGCCGGGAGTGTCGGCTCATCGACGGGCTGCTCCACTACGTCCGCCACGAGTCGCCGTCGCCGTGCCAGCGGGTCTACATCGTGCACCGGCTCGACAAGGAGACGAGCGGGGTGCTCCTGGTCGCGAAGCATGCGGCCGCGGGCCGCCATCTCAGCGAGCGGTTCGAGCGCCGCGAGGTGGTCAAGCTCTACCTGGCGCTCGTGCTGGGCGAGGTGGCCGAGGCCGAGGGCGAGGTGGACCGCAAGATCGCGCAGCACACGGGCGGCCGGATGCGGCTGCGCGACCGCCGCGGCAAGCCGGCGCGCAGCCGGTTCCGCGTGCTCGAGCGCTTCCGAGGCTTCACCCTCGTCGAGGTCCAGCCCCTCACCGGGCGCCAGCACCAGGTGCGGCTCCACATGTCGGCACTCGGCCACCCCCTGGCCGTGGACCCGCTCTACGGCGGCCGCGACGGCGTGTTCCTCTCCGAGTTCAAGCCCGGCTACCGCCCGAAGCGCGACCGCCCGGAGCGGCCCCTCATCGGCCGCCTGACCCTCCACGCCCGCCGCGTCGAGGTCGCCCTGCCCGACGGCAGCCCCCTGGCCGTCGAGGCCCCCCTGCCCGACGACTTCGCGCGCGTGCTGCGCGCCCTCCGCAAGTTCGGCGCCGCCGGTTGAGCCGCCGACCCGTCCCGCACGGCGAGGCCGGTTGCAGCGCCGCTCGGCAGCCGCTAGAATGCAGGCAGGGGAGGCGACGGCGGAGCGAGCAGCGTGAAAATAGTGTGCGGGAAATGCTCCGCGGACGTGGAGCTGCCGGCCCACGGCGACAAGATCCGGTGTCCCTCCTGCGGGGCTCTGTTCCGCGTGCCCTCGCTCGAGGACGGCGAGGAGCTGCCGCACCCCGACACGTTCCCCGGCTACAAGATCCGCGCGATCGTCGGCCACGGCGGCATGGGCACCGTCTACCGCGCGATCCAGCTCTCGATGGACCGCGAGGTCGCCATCAAGGTGCTCCTGCGCAAGTACTCGACCGTGCCGCGCTTCGTCGCGCGCTTCGACCGCGAGGCCGCGGCCCTCGCCGCGCTCAGCCACCCGAGCATCGTCGCCGTCATCGACCGCGGGCTCATCGACGGCATGTACTACCTCGTCATGGAGTACGTCTGCGGCCGCACGCTGCGCTACTACATCAAGAACGAGCTGCTCAGCGTCGAGCGAAGCGTCGCCGTCGCCATCCAGGTCTGCCAGGCGCTCGAGGCAGCCCACGCCGAGGGCATCGTCCACCGCGACATCAAGCCAGGCAACATCCTCGTCCAGGACGACGGGTCGGTGAAGGTCGCCGACTTCGGCATCGTCCACATGATCGAGCGCCAGGACCACACCGAGCAGGAGCGCCGCTCGCGCCTCGGCACCGCCAAGTACATGGCGCCCGAGCAGCGCGGCACAGGCGAGGTCATCGACCCACGCGCCGACGTCTACGCACTCGGCGTCACACTCCACGAGATGCTCACCGGAACCCTGCCGACCGCCCAGCCGCCGAGCGCCCTCAACAAGCTCGTGCCACCAGCCCTCGACAGCATCGTCGAGCAGGCCCTCGAGGAGGACCGCGACCAGCGGTTCCAGTCCGCGACCGAGATGCGCGACACGCTCGTCGTGCTGCTCGACTCCATGCGACTCGACCAGACCCCAGCCACCGCCGCCATCGACGCGCCCGAGCTGTCCACCGTCGCCTGCCCCGTCTGCCAGGGCCAGGTGCCCGCAGGCGAGGACCTCTGCCCCCACTGCCAGGCCGCCCTGCGCGAGCCATGCTACCGCGCCGGGTGCGACGGCGTGAACCGCATCGGCGCCGAGCGATGCGAGCGCTGCGGCGGCCACCTCGAGCTCCTCAAGCGCCAGCGCCGCGCCGAGCTCGAGGTCCTCCTCGCCCAGGCCGACGCCCACGCGGCCAACGGCCGCTCCGCCGCCGCGCTCGGCCTCTACGCCGAGATCCTCGCTGACCCCCACCCCGACTTCGCGCCCCTGCACGAGCGCGCCGCCGACGCCAGCGGCACCCTGCGCCGCGAACGCGTCGCCGGCATCCTACGAGCCGTCGCGGCCGCTGCCGTGGCCTTCCTCATCGTCCTCGGGGCCGGGGTCGGCAGCTACCTCGCCATCGTGAGCCTCCTGGCCCGGTCCCCCAGCCAGGAGCCGCCCGACGAGCCCGTGCCCCCGGAGCCCCGCCCGCCGACCGCGGCCGCCGCGCACCCCAAGCCGCCGTCGGCGAGGCGCCCGCGCAGGTCGAGGGTCTTCCGCGACTACCTCGTGGCCCTCACCGGCGACGAGTGGGCCAAGCAGCCGCCCGCCGCGCGGCTCGCCGCCGCGTGCGAGGCCGCCAGCTACCTGGCAAGGGGCCGCCGCGACAAGGCCGTGGCGAAACGGCTCGCCGCGGCCCTCGAAGCCATCGCCCGCGGCCACGCGCCCGAGCCCGGCCCCGAGGCGCTCGACGGCCAGCTCGCCGCCGCGCTCGACGACCTGTGCAAGGCCGTCGCGGGCGAGCTGCGCACCGACCCGCGACTCGCGCCGCGCGTCAGGGCGCGCCTCGCGCGCCACCTCGCCGCGCTGAGGGCCGAGACCGACCCCAGCGCCAGGCTCGACGTCGCATCGACCACACTCTTCGAGCTCCTCGCGTCGACCGAGCTCGCGCACAACCCCGACCTCGAGGCGCGACTCCTCTTCCTCGACGCCTCACTCGCTCACGTCCTCCCCCAGGACGCCGCCCGCCGCGTGAGCGACCGCCTGCTCCGCTCGGCCAGGCTGCTCGTGCGCTACCTGCGGCGGCAGGGCGGCGACCGCGCGGTCCCGGAGCTGCTCGAGGATGCCGCGCGCCGCGCTGCCAGCGCTCAGCGCGAGGCGCACGGCACAGGCCGACTGGCCTGCGCCCTGGAGTCGCTCGTCGAGGGCATGGGCTCGGCAGCGCGGGTGGAGTGACGGCGGGAGCGCGATGCGCCGCTGGGGGCCAGGCCCCCAGCCGCAGGACCGCGGCTGACGGAAGGGGCATGGGATGGGCCGGCGGACGCTCGTGCACGCGGGCTCGTTCGCGGCGCTCGAGCCGGCGCTGTGGCGCGAGCTCGAGCGGGTCCGCGAGCAGGCGCCGCTGGCGCCCGTGGTGGCGCTCGTGCCCACCAACCTGCTGCGCCGCCACCTCACCGCCGAGGCGGCCGCGCGCGGCGGCTGCATCAACGTCCACCTCCTCACACTGATCGACCTCGCGCGCAAGCTCGCCGAGCCCGCGCTCGCCGCAGCCGGCCGCGCGCCCCTGCCGCCGTGCGCCGACGAGCTGCTCGCCGCCGCCGCGTGCAGGGCGACCCCCGCTGGCTACTTCGCGTCGCTCGCCGACCTGCCCGGCTTCCACCGCGCGCTGCTCGCCACCATCGACGACCTCAAGCAGGCCGGCCACCGCCCCGACGACCTCGCCCGCGCCGCCGACGCACTGCCCCGCGCACACGCGTGGCTCGCGCCCAGGCTCGCAGCCCTCCACGCCCTGTGGGTCGCCTTCGAGCAGCGGCTCGCCGACCCCGACGTGGTCCTCAACTCCTTCATCCTCTCCT
>CBFDBL010000283.1:0-7782 GCA_965603035.1 uncultured bacterium | reverse complement strand
CTCCGTGTCCGCCTCCACCAGACGATCAACCCGCCCAACGCGAGGACCGCCAGAGTGACGAACACTCCGAGGCCGTAGTGAAGGATGCAGTAGACGACTTGTCCGTTCGGCGTGGTGCGCAGATCAACCGCAATCCCTGGGAGTCGCCAGAGATGCCTGCATGGATAACGGAAGGCGGTGGAGCCATCGCGAGTGTCGCAGGTGAAGAAGAAGACACGGCCGCGATCGGTACCGAGCGAGTAAGACCTTGAGCCTAGCCGCCAGGTGCGGCGCCAAGCTTCAGGGGAGTAGCTGAGAGCCCAGCAACAGGGGAGCACCAAGACCATCGCGGCGACCAGGCCCGCAATGAAGCCATTGCGCCAGTGCCTGCGCGCGTCAGCCGCACGATGCCGGGTAGCTGTTCCATCCACGGCAAGACCCCTGGAGCATTCTGTACATCTGCTGTCGGCTTGTCAAGGGCTCGATGGGAGCGGGAGGCAGGGAGAATCGCCGTGGCAGGGGACGCTTTCCGTTGGGCGAGCGTGGGATTCGCCCCCGCGCCACATCGGGGTGGTAGGCTCCTGTTCTCCCTCACCCCAGCCCTCTCCCAATGGGAGAGGGAGCCGAGTCGAGCGCCGGTCGAGGGGATCAGTCGAAGGTGAAGCCGTCGCCCTCCGTGCCGACGGTGACGGTGTGCCCGTCGGGATAGGCGCCTTCGAGGATGCGGAGGGAGAGGGGGTTTTCGATGCGGTGCTGGATGACGCGGCGCAACGGGCGAGAGCCGTAGACGGGGTCGTAGCCTTCGTCGGCGAGACGGGCCTTGGCGGCGTCGGTGAGCTCGAGGCGGAGGTGGCGCTCGGCGAGGCGCGCACGGAGGTCGGCGAGCTGGAGCTCGACGATGGCGGCGATGTGCTCGCGACTCAAGGGGTGGAAGATGACGACCTCGTCGATGCGGTTGAGGAACTCGGGCAGGAATTCCTGTTCCAGGGCGGCCAAGACCGCCCGGCGCATCTTGGCTTCGTCGCCCTCGGCGGCGAGGTCGCGGATGAGCGGGCTGGCGAGGTTGGATGTCATGATCACGACGGCGTTGCGGAAGTCGACCGTCCGGCCCTGGCCGTCGGTGAGGCGGCCGTCGTCGAGCACCTGGAGCAGGATGTTGAAGACTTCGCGGTGGGCTTTCTCGATCTCGTCGAGCAGGATGACGCTGTAGGGCCGCCGTCGGACGGCCTCGGTGAGCCTGCCGCCTTCCTCGTAGCCGATGTAGCCGGGCGGGGCGCCGATGAGCCGGCTGACCGAGTGCTTCTCCATGAACTCGCTCATGTCCATGCGGACCATGGCGTCCTCGTCGTCGAAGAGGAACTGGGCGAGGGCTTTGCACAGCTCGGTCTTGCCGACGCCTGTGGGGCCGAGGAAGAGGAAGGAGCCGACGGGGCGCCTTGGGTCCTGGAGCCCCGAGCGTGCGCGGCGGACGGCATTCGAGACGGCCTCGATGGCGTCGTCCTGGCCGACGATGCGCTGCTGGAGCCGCTGCTCCATCTTCAGGAGCTTGTCGCGCTCGCCTTCGAGCAGGCGGGCGACGGGGATGCCGGTCCACTTCGCGACGATCTCGGCGACGTCCTCGGCGTCCACTTCCTTCTTGAGCATGGCGCGGTCGGTCTGGACCTCGGCGAGTGCCTCGCTGCGTGCGTCGAGCTGTCGCTGGAGTCCTGGGAGCGTGCCGTATCGCAGCTCGGCGGCGCGCTCGAGGTTGCCGTCGCGCTGGGCCTTCTGGAGCTCGCCGTTGGCGACGTCGATGGCGGCCTGGAGGTCCGAGATGTCCTTGAGGATCGCCTTCTCGCTCTCCCAGTGGGCCTTGAGTGCGTCGAACTGCTCGGCGAGGTCGGCGATCTGCTCCTCGACCTTGGCGAGGCGCTCGGCGGAGGGCTTGTCGGTCTCTTTCCTGAGGGCCTCGCGCTCGATCTCGAGCTGGCGGATGCGGCGCTCGACGGTATCGACCTCGACGGGCTTGCTGTCGATCTCCATGCGGAGCTTCGAGGCGGCCTCGTCGATGAGGTCGATGGCCTTGTCGGGCAGGAAGCGGCCGGTGATGTAGCGGTGGCTGAGTGTGGCTGCGGTGACCAGGGCGCTGTCCTGGATGCGGACGCCGTGGTGTGTCTCGTAGCGTTCCTTGAGGCCTCGGAGGATGCCGACGGTGTCCTGGACGCTGGGCTCGCCGACGGTGACGGGCTGGAAGCGTCGCTCGAGTGCGGCGTCCTTCTCGATGTGCTTGCGGTACTCGTCGAGTGTGGTGGCGCCGATGCATCGCAGCTCGCCGCGTGCGAGGGCGGGCTTGAGCATGTTGGAGGCGTCCACGGCGCCCTCGGCGGCGCCTGCGCCGACGACGGTGTGGAGCTCGTCGATGAAGAGGATGACGGCGCCCTGGGCCTCGGCGACACCGTGGAGGACGGCCTTGAGCCTGTCCTCGAACTCGCCTCGGTACTTGGCGCCTGCGACGAGCGCGCCGATGTCGAGCGCGAGCACGCGCTTGTGCTTGAGGCCGTCGGGCACGTCGCCCTCGACGATGCGCTGGGCGAGGCCCTCGGCGATGGCGGTCTTGCCGACGCCGGGCTCGCCGATGAGCACGGGGTTGTTCTTGGTGCGGCGCGAGAGGACCTGGATGACCCTGCGGATCTCGTCGTCGCGGCCGATGACGGGGTCGAGCTTGCCGTCGCGCGCCAGCTCGACGAGGTCGCGGGCGAACTTCTCGAGCGCCTGGTACTTGTCCTCGGGGCTGTCGTCGGTGATGCGCTGGCCGCCGCGAATGTCCTTGAGCGCCTCGAGCACGGCGCTGACCTCCACGCCGCCGCGCGCGAGTGCCTGGCCCGCGGGGCTCCTGGCGTCGGCGGCGAGCGCCACGAGCAGGTGCTCGCCCGAGACGTAGTCGTCCTTGAGCCGGCGGGCCTCGTCCCAGGCCCGCTGGAATGCGGCGTTGAGGTCGGCGCCGGCATAGAGCTGGCCGCCCTGGACCTTGGGCAGCCTGTCGAGCTCGTCCTCGATGGCGGCGAGGATGGCGGCGCGGTCGGCGCCGAGCTTGTTGACCAGCGCGGGCACGACGCCGTCGGCCTGGCGCAGGAGCGCCGCGAGCAGGTGGACGCCCGTCAGCTCCTGGTGCCCGCAGTCGGCCGCCAGGTCCTGTGCGGCCTGGACCGCCTCGCGGGCCTTGATGGTGAACTTCTCGAAGCGGATGGCCATGGTCTCTATCTCCTGCGCTCGGGCAGGCCCGGACGCGATGTTGGTCTCAACGAGACGGGTGTCCCGGGGTCATCCGTGAGCGAGGTGGCGAAGGCGTGATGCGTGAGCAGAGAAGATGCCGGCGGCGGAGCGCCAGCCCCGGGGCCGATAGGACCTATGGGACCTATAGGACGGATAGGAGGCTCGCGCTGCGGGGCCCTATGGGTCCCATCGGTCCTATAGGTCCTATCCGATGCGCCAGGGAAGCTGCGCAGCGTGTAACCCGTGACGCCAGCAGGCTCCCGGATGAGCCCGCGCTGTATCCAGGGTCACACGGCCTCGCTCCGAGTCACGCGCCCGCATCACGCATCACGCGTCTGTCCTCAGCTCTCGTCTTCGTTGACCTCGAAGTCGGCGTCGATGACGTCGCTGTCCCTGGCGGCGGGCTCCTCGGGCTCGGGCTCGGGTGCCTCGGGGCTGGGCTCGGCGGCGGCCTCCTGCTCGGCGCGGTCGCGTGCGACGCTCTCGTACATGGCCTGGGAGAGCTTGTGCATGGCCTCCTCGAGGGTCTCGATGGCGCGTCGGAGCTCGGCGAGGTCGTCGCCCTCGAGCGTCTTCTCGACGGCGTCGCAGGCGTCCTCGATGGCCTTGCGGTCGTCCTCGCTGACCTTGTCGCCGTGCTCCTTGACGGTGCGTCGGGCGTGGTAGGCGAGCTGCTCGGCGCGGTTGCTCTCCTCGACGAGCTCGCGCTTGCGGTGGTCCTCCTCGGCGTGCTCCTCGGCCTGCTTCCTCATCCCCTCGATCTCGTCGCGGCTGAGTCCCGAGGAGCTCTTGATGACGATGCCCTGCTCCTTGCCCGTGCCGAGGTCCTTGGCGGAGACGTTGAGGATGCCGTTGGCGTCGATGTCGAAGGTGACCTCGATCTGGGGGACGCCTCGGGGCGCGGGCGGGATGCCGGTGAGCTGGAACCGGCCGAGAGTTCGGTTGTCGGCGGCCATGTCGCGCTCGCCCTGGAGCACGTGGATGTCGACGGCTGGCTGGTTGTCGCTGGCGGTGGAGAAGACCTCTTTCTTCTGGGTGGGGATGGTGGTGTTGCGCTCGATGAGTCGGGTCATGACGCCGCCGAGCGTCTCGATGCCGAGCGAGAGGGGGGTGACGTCGAGCAGGACGATGTCGTCGACCTCGCCGGCGAGGATGCCGCCCTGGATGGCGGCGCCGATGGCGACGACCTCGTCGGGGTTGACCCCCTTGTGTGGGGGCTTGCCGAAGAACTCCTTGACGAAGGCCTGGACGAGCGGCATGCGGGTCTGGCCGCCGACGAGCACGATCTCGTCGATGTCCTTCGCCTTGAGCTTGGCGTCGCGGAGTGCCGTCTGGCAGGGCCTGCGGCAGCGGTCCACGAGCTTCTCGACGAGCTGTTCGAGCTTGGCGCGCGAGAGGCTCATCGACAGGTGCTTGGGGCCGGAGGCGTCGGCGGTGATGAAGGGGAGATTGTCGTCGGTGGACATCGAGGTGGAGAGCTCGCACTTGGCCTTCTCGGCGGCCTCCTTGAGGCGCTGGAGGGCCATTTGGTCCTTGCGCAGGTTGATGCCGTGCTCTTTCTGGAACTCGTCGGCGATGTGGTCGATGATCACCTGGTCGAAGTCGTCGCCGCCGAGGTGGGTGTCGCCGTGGGTGCTGAGGACCTCGAAGACGCCGTCGCCGACCTCGAGGATCGAGATGTCGAAGGTGCCGCCGCCGAGGTCGAAGACGGCGATCTTCTCGTTCGACTTCCTGTCGAGGCCGTAGGCGAGCGACGCGGCGGTCGGCTCGTTGATGATCCGCTCGACCTTGAGGCCGGCGATCTCGCCGGCGTCCTTGGTCGCCTGGCGCTGGCTGTCGTTGAAGTAGGCGGGCACGGTGATCACGGCGCGCTCGACCTTCTCGCCGAGGTAGTCCTCGGCCGCGTCGGCCAGCATCCGCAGGGTCATGGCCGAGATCTCGGGCGGCGTGTACTGCTTGCCGGCCGCCTCCACCTTCACCAGCTCGTCGCGGCCCCCGACGATCGTGTACGGCACGATCTTCTCCTCCGCCGCCACCTCGTGGTGGCGCCGGCCCATGAACCGCTTGATCGAGTAGACCGTGTTCTGCGGGTTCGTGATGGCCTGCCGCTTCGCCTGGATCCCGACCAGCCGCTCGTCGCGGTCGGTGAACGCCACGACGCTGGGCGTGATCCGCGCCCCGTCGGCGTTGGTGATCACCTTCGGCTCGCCGCCCTCCATGACGGCCACCACCGAGTTCGTGGTGCCCAGGTCGATCCCGATGATCTTGCTCGAAGCCATCTCATCCTCCTGGCGTCGAAGGGCGCGGACGGCGCGCAGCCGCCCGCACAGGTTTTGACAGGCTGCGCAATCCGCACAGGAAAGGAGCAAACTCCGTGCCAAGCCCCCCCCGCGGCGACGGATACGTGTAAGTGTCCTGATTGTTGCTGGTTACGATGTGGGGCGAAGGGCCACGCCGTCCGACGGCCCTGCCACAATGGCAGGCCCGCCTCCGACCGCCCGCGGGCCCGCGCCCCGCGCCGCCATGGCCAAGCCGGCGGATCCCCGGTGCTCAGTCGATGTGGAGGGTGTGGCCGAGCTTGCGCTTCTTGGTCTCGAGGTAGTCGCGGTTGTACTGGTTGGGCTGGATCTGGAGGGGGACCTGCTCGACGATCTGGAGGCCGAAGCCCTCGAGGGCGTGGAGCTTCTTGGGGTTGTTGGTGAGCAGGCGGATGCGTCGGAGGCCGAGGTCGCGGAGGATCTGGGCGCCGATGCCGTAGTCGCGCAGGTCGGCCTCGAAGCCGAGCCGCTCGTTCGCCTCCACCGTGTCGCAGCCGCCCTCCTGGAGGAGGTAGGCCCTGAGCTTGTTGGCGAGGCCGATGCCGCGGCCCTCCTGGCGCATGTAGAGCAGCACCCCCCGGCCCTCCGCCTCGATGCGCTCGAGCGCCGCGTGGAGCTGCGGGCCGCAGTCGCAGCGCAGGCTCCCCAGCGTGTCGCCCGTGAAGCACTCGCTGTGCACGCGCACCAGCACGGGCTCGTCGATGGGCTGGGGCACGTCGTGCTCGTCGAACACCAGGCCCTTGGTCAGCGCGAGGTGCGGCTGGGGGTCCACCTGGCTCTCGTAGCACATCATCTCGAAGTTGCCCCACAGGGTGGGGAGCTGGACGCGGCTCACGGCGCGCTCGATGAGGGTCTCGGTGCGGCGGCGGTGCTCGATGACGTCGGCGACGGTGCAGACCCTGAGGCCGTGCTGCTCGGCGAAGGTCTCGAGCTCTGGCAGGCGGGCCATGGTGCCGTCGTCGTTCATGATCTCGCAGATCACCGCGGCCGGCTCGAGGCCCGCGATGCGGCACAGGTCCACCGAGCCCTCCGTCTGCCCCGCCCTGGCCAGCACGCCGCCGTCGCGGGCGCGCAGCGGGAACACGTGGCCCGGGGTCACGAGGTCGGCGGCATGGCACTCGGGGCTGGCGGCGGTCGCGATGGTGGTGGCGCGGTCGTGGGCGGAGATGCCGGTGGTCACCCCCTCGCGGGCCTCGACGCTCACGGTGAAGGCCGTGCCGTAGCGGCTCGGGCCGCGCTGGGGCTGGAGGGGGAGCTGGAGCCGCTCGATCTTCTCGGGCGCCATGGCCAGGCAGACCAGCCCGCTGCCCGCCTTGGCCATGAACGCGATCGCCTCGGGCGACACCTTCTCCGCGGCCAGGACCAGATCGCCCTCATTCTCGCGGTTCGCGTCGTCCACGAGAATGACCATCTTCCCAGCCTTCAGGTCACCGACCGCCTCAGCGATCCTGCACGGTTGTGTCATCATCGCCTCCAGCATCGAGCCGCTGGCGATTGTACCACAACCCCCCATCGCGTTCAATCAGATGGACGGGACGGAAGAGGATGGAACCACAGATGAACACGGATGGACACAGATGGGAACGCGGGTACCGGCCGGCTGACCTGCACCTCCGTGGAACTTGAAATCGCGTGGCACGGCGGGGATGATGTTTGCAGGAAGAGTCGTGGATCGGTGGCCCTATGAGCCACGGTCCCCCGGTTGCGCACTCGTGGCATGGAGGGCGAAGATGGGTCAGCGTAAGACAACAGCGCTGGCGCTCTGCCTGCTTGGAAGCGGTCTGCTCGCGACTGGCATCATCGTGGTCGTCCGTGGCTGCGGCGGCTCAGACAGGCAGGAGCCATCAGAACGCCGCGCTCGATCCATCTCCGAGAGGCGGGACCCATCCAAGCACTTCACGCGGCCCGTGTCCGTCACGCCGCTGGTCCGGATCAACGCTCACAGGACGCGGACGCGTTCAGTGGCGTTCTCGCCAGACGGGTCCAGGCTGGCTACGTCAGGCGACGATCGCAGCGTCAGGATTTGGGAGCTCCCCAGCGGTCACTTGTGGCGCGAGATTCGAGGGGAGGGCCCGGCCCCCCCACTCGCCCTGCGCGTGGAGTACTCACGCAACGGACAGTTCCTCGCCACTGGCGGCCAGCGGGTGTTCGGCGTCGGCGCGGGCGGCGGCGTAACGCTCTATGACCCGTCGTCGGGGGAAGAGGTCATCGCTATCAGGGCCAATGAGGGCCA
>CBFDBL010000282.1:0-7804 GCA_965603035.1 uncultured bacterium | reverse complement strand
CGTGCGGGCCGTAGACGTCGCACACCGCGGCGATGCTGCACCGCGGGTCGTGGCGCATGCCCAGCAGCGCCATCCCGCGGCCGCCCGTGCCGATGGCGCCGCACACCACGCGGTCGCTCGCCGGCGCCTTCCCGCCCGCGCCCAGCGCCCTGCTGGTCAGCACATAGGGCGCCGCCAGCGCCGCGGCTCGCAGCAGGAAACTGCGCCGGGATACCGTCCGCTCCGACATCATCCAGGCTCCTCACGCAGCAGGCTCGAACGTCGATGCCACCTCGACCGTCCGCCCCGTCTCCGAGGCCTCGAAGGCGGCGAGCGAGATGTCGAGCACGTGGTAGGCCGCCTCGCCGGGGCAGGTGAGCGGCGTGCCGTCGCGCAGCGCCGAGCCCAGGTCGAGCAGGCCGCGGGCCCACTCGACGCCGGCGAACGGCTCGGCGATGGGCGCCACGTCCGTCCACTCCCGCTCGCCCGGCCTGCACATCTGGAGCGGCGCGTTGAACGACGGCACCTGGGCCATCCGCAGGGAGCCCTCGGTGCCGTGGACCTCGATGCCGGCCTGGGCGCTCTTGATCGCGAAGAAGCTCGCCGTCAGGCGACCGTGCACGCCGCAGGCGAACTCCAGGAGCGCGACCGTGTGGTCGGGGTTGGTCGCGGCGAACGTCTCGCCCGCCTTCGGCCCCGCGCCGATGACGCGCTCGGGCAGGCGGACGCCGCCCATCGCCCGGACCGCGCGGACCGAGCCGAGGATCTGGATGAGCACGCTCAGCGGGTAGCAGCCCACGTCGAGCAGCGGTCCGGCCCCCGTGCCGTAGAAGGGCGCAGGGGCGGGGTGCCAGGACTCGATGCGGCTCCAGTTCATCTCGGCGTAGACCTCGCGGACCTCGCCGAGGGCGCCGTCGGCGACGAGCTTCTTGAGCGTCTGCTGCGCCTCGCCGAGGATGACGAAGGGCGAGCAGCCGAGCAGCAGGCCCCGCGCGGCGGCCAGCTCGAGGCACGCGCGGCCAGCCTCGCGCGTCGCGGCCAGCGGCTTCTCGCTGTGGACGTGCTTGCCGCCGGCCAGCAGCGTCTGCGTCACCTCGGCGTGGGCGAGGTGGACCGTGAGGTTGAGCCCCACCTCGACGGCCTCGTCGGCGAGCAGCTCGTCGAGGCTGGCGTAGCGCTTGCAGCCGTACTTCCCGGCGAAGGCCTGGGCCGCGTCGTCGTTGATGTCGAAGGCGCCGACGATGCGCAGCCGCTCGGGGTGCTTCGCCATCGTGTCGGCGTACGGGCCTGAGATGTTCCCACACCCGACGAAGGCCACGCGGACGGGCTCGGCGCTGCTCACGGCGGTTCCCCCATAGCGGTGCGGGCAGGCTCCTCACGCAGCCAGATGGCGCGCGGGAGCTTAGCGCACGGGGGGTGCCGCGTCAACCTCCGTCCGCGCGCCCCCGTGCGGCCATGCCATTTCGGAGTTGGCCAACTCCGAAATGGCCCGCCGCGGCCTCACGCGGATGGGAGTCAGCGCCCGCGGGCCCATTCGGCCCCCGCGTTCTGGGGGCAGGGCACGGTGGTGGATGCAGGCGGGCCAGCTAGTAGCCGAGGACGTCGCGGACGAACTCGCGGCTGAGCCGGAGGCTCTCGCGCAGGGGGCGGGTGGGCTCGAAGTCGCGCTCGTGGGCCAGCTCGATGACGGCGTCGCCCATGAAGCCGACGTCGCGCAGGGCCTCGGCGATGGCGGCGTAGTCCATGTCGCCTTCGCCCATGGCCTCCGACCAGGTGCCGTCGGCGTGCTGGTCGCGGAGGTGGAGGAACACGATCTGCTCGCCGTAGCGGTGGATGAAGGCGCAGGGGTCCACGCCGCCTCGCACCAGCCAGTTGAGGTCGGGGCCGAGCTTGACGTCGGGGAGGCGCTCGAGGGTGCCGGCGAGGTCGTGGAGGTCGTCCTTCACCTCGTAGGTATGGTTGTGGAGGTTGAGCACGACGCCGCTGGCTTCGCAGATCTCGACGATCTCCTGGAGCAGCTCGGCCTGGGCATCGAGCTGCTGCGGGGTCTTGCGCTCGGGCGCGCTGCCGACCGAGGTGCCGAGGGTGCGGCCGCCCAAGCCGGCCAGCTCGTCGATGAGCAGCTCGGCCTCCTCGAGGATCGCGTCGTGCTCGTCGCGGTCCCACATCGCCCCACCGAAGGACGTGCCGATGACCGGCAGACCGTGCTCCTCGGAGAGCGCGCGGATGCGCGGCACCGCGTCCTCCCGGCGGAAGGCCGTATGCATGAGCTCGATGCCGTCGAGCCCGGCGTAGCTCATGTCCTCGAAGATCCGGTCGAGGATCGGGAAGATGTCGTACTCCGGCTGCTTCGCCGCGTACACCCAGGGATGCGCGCCCACGATCACCTTCTCAGCCACGGTACCGTGCCTCCAATGCGTCGGTGGGTCATCGCTCCATGAGGCGGAGCCGGTCGCCGGCGAAGGTGTTGCGGCTGGCGAGGGTGTCGGCGGGCTGGTACCAGAAGTGCTGGGAGCGGTTGTAGAGCTCGCAGCCCTGGCCGTAGCCGAGCACCTCGACGAGCTTGGGCAGCAGGTGCTGGACCATCACGTCGTCGGGCAGCTCGATGCCCGTCTCGTGGTGCTCGGGGTCCATCATGTGGATCGCGATCTGTCCCATGGGGCTCTCCTGAGGGTGCGGTCACAGCTCCAGGTCGTCGAGGACGAGGACCGTAAGCTCCGTGACCCGGCGCATGCCCAAGTCGTTGGTCAGGATAGCGTCGCAGCCTGCGCCGAGGGCCACGGCGACCTGAAACGCGTCCGTTAGTGCGAGGTTGTACCTCGCCCGCGCTTCCGCGGCGAGCTCGACGACCGCATCCACGCCCCGGTACTCGATCCTCGGGTCTCCCGCGATAGCTCGGCGGAACCGGTCCGCGACCACGGTGTCCCCGGAGCGGTAGGGGTGCACCAGGCACTCCGCGAGCGTGATGGGCGACGTGACACCACGCACGGCCTCTTCGCGCAGTGCCTGGAAGAATGCCGTGGTAAGCTGCCAGTACCGCGGGTGGTGTTCGACGTGGTAGATGACCGGGGCGGTGTCGATGGGGACTCGCTCCGTCTGCGCGAGGGCGTCGGCGATCTTCATGGCCCGCGCTTCCACTGGCGTTCGCGATGCTCGTCGGCCTCACGCCGCGTCCGCGACACCCATTCCTGAGCATCCTCGCCGTCCAGCAGATCCGGCGCCATCCCCCCCAGCGACAGCAGGTCGCATGGCTCCCCCGCCGACTCCTGCGGCTGCCCGCCGTCCAGGTCGTCGATGTTGCGCTCTGCCAGGCGGCGCCGCTCGGCAGGGGATAGGGCCTTGACGATCTGCTCGTAGGCCTCGTCGGCGGTCTTCACGCTCATGGCTCCGTTCCTCCGAGGCCATTATACGCGGCGCGCGCCGGTGCGATCAAGGGACAGCGGCCCGTCGGCCAGGCGATGCGCGCCTCCGCTCGGGTCACTCCTCGACGCGCGCGAGACGGACCGTGACGGTGCGGCGCGCCGGCTTGTCGGGGTCCATGACCTCGAGCTGGACGACGTCGCCTGGCTTCTTGGAGCGGATGGCGGCCATCGCCTCGTGCACGTAGGCGACGGGCCTGCCGTCGATGGCGGTGATGAGCGATTCCTTGTTCAGGCCCGCCCTGGCCGCAGGGCCGTCCTTCCGCGGCACGACCGTCACCACGCCCTGGGTGCCCTTGGGGAAGCGGGCGATGAAGCCGTGGGGCTGGGTCCACAGCTCGTCGAGCCGCGTGCCCAGGGTGGTCGCCTCCGCCGGCGTCCTCGTGGCGAGCAGCGCGCGGAGCGCGTCGGGCGGGGCGGCGATGGCGATCCCGGCCGGGGCCTTCGCGCAGTTGAGATAGCCGCTCTGCACCCCCACCACGCGGCCGCGCCGGTTCACCCAGCATCCCCCCGACGTGCCCTGCGGCGAGGTGCCCGTGACGAAGAAGCAGCGCACATAGCACCCCGTGCCAGGGCTGTAGTCATAGGTCGGCCTCGCCACGGCGACCGAGCCGGCGAGCAGCAGGCGATGGCGGAACGCGGGGTCGCCGAAGACGAACACCTGGGTCCTGGGGGCCGGCATGTGCTCGGCGACGGGCAGCGCGGGGTAGGGCTCGTCGCGCCGGGGCACCCGCAGGAGCGCCACGTCGTGGCCGAGGTCGATGGCCACGCGCTCCGCTCTCAGCCGGCCCGCGACGGGCGAGACGATCTCGAAGCCGTCGGTCTTGCCCTTGACCATATGCGCGGCCGTGGCCACGAGGCCCTCGGGATCGACGAAGAAGCCCGAGCCCTGATGCCGCCCCTGCACGAGCACGAACACCGAGGCGCGGCGCACCGCCGCGTAGAGCGCATCGGGCTCCGCCGCGCCCCGAGGCACGCACGCGCACGCCGCGCCGATGGCCAGGACAGGCAGCATCCCGACGACCCTCGCCATGTGCTCAGCCCTCCTCAGTGGACGGCGCGTCGTCGGCCAGCAGGTCGAGGGCGGTGGTGATCCAGTCGGTGGCGACCCAGTCGAGGCCCTCGGACGGGACGACGCGCTCGGCGGTCCAGCCGCCGTCCTGGAGGCAGAACTTGGTGCCGAGGGCCGCGTCCACGTTCTCGGAGTGGATGATGACGGGGCAGGCGGGGGTCAGGTTGGCGAGCACGGTGGCGACGACTCGGCCTGTGGCGGGGTCGAAGCTTCGGCCGTCGCGTTCCCTGTTGGGGCCGAGGTCGTGGTCGAGGGAGACGAGAGCGAGTGCGGCGACGTGGTCGGGCAGCCAGAAGATCATGTCGGGGGCGTTGTCGAAGACGACGGTCTGGAGGTGGGGCGCGCGCCGCTGGATCTCGGCGCACATCGCCTCGGCGCGGGGGGCCTGGTCCTCCAGGATGGCGACCAGGAGCTGGGTCTCGTCGGCCCCCACGCCGGCGGCGCGGGCGGCCTCCGCCTCCATCTCGGCGGCGGTCTCGCGCACGATCCGCTCCGCCAGGCGGAGCTGCTCGGTCCGCGAGAGCGGCCGCACGTGGCGTTCGTAGACCTCGTCGAGCGGTTCCTCTGCCATGGTGTCGCCTAACGACGCGAGAGGGTGGGGCGCGGCACGGCGATGACGCGGAAGCCGACGTCGTAGACCCGCTGCCAGGGCGGGTAGTGCTGGCGGAAGGCCGAGCGGGCCCGCGCGGGGCGGTCGTAGAAGGACCCGCCGCGGACCACCCGATCCGTGATGCGTGATGCGTGATGCGTGACCGAAGACCCCGTCCGTGCCTCGGCACCCGGCACCCGGAACCTGGAACCTGGAACCTGCCCCACTTCGCCCTCGCGGCCAGAGCGGTAAGGCGAAGCCGTTCATTCAGCGGCGTTCCCATGCAGGTCGCACAGGCCCCAGGGGCTGGGCTGGTAGCTGCCGACGGGTGCGGTGACGCGATGGCGGTCGTTGACCGCCTCGACGGCGGGCCGCCAGGGCGGGACGGCGCCCGAGGGCAGGCCCCAGCCGAAGGTGTCCACGTGCCGCAGCGAGCGGTCCGCCAGGTTCGCCAGCTTCGCGAAATCGGCGTCGAGCGCGCCGTACCACAGCGGCGTCGCCGAGCCGGCGCGGCAGGCCCATTCCCACTGCGCCTCGGTCGGCAGCGTGATGCGCTCGCCGGCCAGCTCGCCGAGCCAGCGGCAGAAGGCCATGGCACGATGCCACGAGACGCGGACGGCGGGCTGGGCCGGCGCGTTCATCGGGTAGCCGCGCTCGCGGATCGAGAAGTGGAGGAAGTCGCCGCTCTCGAGCCGGCTGTCGTGGTCGGGGTCGAAGCGGGCGAACTGGGCGTTGGTGACCTCGCAACGGCCCATCCAGAAGCTCGCGATCTTGACCCGCCGCATCGGCCGCTCGTCCGCCGGCCCATCGGCCGAGCCCATGACGAACTCGCCGCCCGGGACCCGCACGAGCTCCAGCGTCACGCCCTCACCGAGGTCCACCGTCCGCCTCACAGGCCCCAGTGCCGCCTGCCTCCGCTTGGCCTCGTCCTTGGCGAAGGGCCAGCCCTTTACCAGCGGAGTGTCAGGTGTCAAGTGTCGAGTGTCAAGTGAAGACGCCGCAGGCGAGCTTGGGGGTGTCGAGGCAGGCGCCTGTGGCTTGTAGCTGACCTCGTGGATCGCCTCGGGATCCTCGTCGAGGTTCGCATACCGGCGATCCATCTCGCGGCGTCGGTCGCGCTGGCGGGCGACCTTGCCCATGCCGACGATCTCGTGCCAGGTGCCGTGGGCGGGGGCACCCAGGTCGATCCAGGTGACCAGGCGGTCCCAGCCCTCGCCGTCGAGCCGCACGCCGTGGTGGCCCTTCTCGAGCCTCTGGACGAGCCTGGTCGTGCCCGCGTGGTACTCGAGCGGGGTGAGCAGGTGGATGTCGCTCTCGATCGACGGGGCGCGGACGTAGCTGCGCAGGGCGATGTAGGAGGGCGGGAACTTCGAGCCGTTCCTGTAGGCGCCAGCCTTGCACTCGGCAGGGACGGGCGGGCGGCTGGTGAAGTCGGGGATCGTCGTTCCGTCCTCCCGCGGCTTGCCGTCGTGGCAGCGGACGCAGTGGGCGTCGAGGACGGGCTGGACCTCGCGGACGAAGGCGAAGCCTCGGGTGGGGCCATGCCAGGGAGCGATGTCGGCAGGAGCCTTGGTGGCGGCGATGGGCTGGCGGTTGGGCGGCGAGGTGTTCTGCCGCTCGTGGCATCCGACGCACGAGAGCACCTCGCCGGGCATGGCGGTCATCCAGCTCCGCATGAGCTGGAGCGCGCGGCCGTCGTCGTCGAGCGGCTGGAGCGAGATGGGCGTGTTGGCCGGCACGCGGAAGTAAGCCGACCCATCGGGCTCGACGGGCACCGTGCCGACGATGCGCTTGACGTCCCACGGGCCGTCGAGCCCCACGCGGTTCACCTGGCCGCCCATGCCGTGGTAGGCGAACTGGTAGGTGAACAGCCGCAGCCGCCTCACCGTCCCGCGCGGCACGCCCGCCAGGCCAGGGCCCTCGTAGACGTTGGCCATGTAGACGACGGCGTCCTGGCGCCCCGGCTTCGCCTTGTCCACGAGGGTGGGCGGCGGCGTCGCCCGACGCAGCGGGATCGGCTCCAGGAGGGCGAACGACGGGTCCTCCTCGAGCAGGAGCAGGTTGTCGAACACGTCGGCGAGGTAGATGCCCCAGCGCGCATGCGCCGTGGGCTTGCACGCCACGAGGAAGTGCTTGGCGCTCAGCGGCCAGGGGTGGAGGAACTTGGGCCAGCTCCTGCCGACGAGGCCGTCGCGGATGATCGGCTCGACCGCCTGGCCGCGGCCCGGGATGCGCTGGACCACCCCGTCGGCCTCGTGGCGGCCGAGCGCCACGTCGAAGAGCACCAGCTCGCCCATCCGCGCCACGTCGTGGTGCCCGCCCACGATGCCCACGAACCGCGTCGGGTGCCCAGGGCAGGGGCGCGCGAAGAACGTCGAGTTCGGCCAATACGAGTTGCTCCCGTAGAACTCCATCTGCTCCGTGCCGTCGGGGTTCATGTGGAAGAGCAGCCGGTCGAAGTAGTGCGGCGTATCGGTGTACTCCCAGCGGGTGTAGATGACCCGCCCGTTGTTGAGCACGCAGGGATTCCAGTTGTGTTCCTGCTCGAAGCAGATGCGCCGCTCCCCGCTGCCGTCGGGGGCCATGAGGTGCATGTTCCCCACATACCACTGCCCCGTGCACGGCACCGCCTGCTCGCAAGCGGTGGAGACGAACATGATGTTGCCGTCGGGCATGTAGCAGGGGTCGAAGTGGTGGACGTGTGGGTCGGTCTGGCTGGTGATCTGGCGGGGGTTGGAGCCGTCG
>CBFDBL010000281.1:0-7818 GCA_965603035.1 uncultured bacterium | reverse complement strand
TCCATTGACTCGGCTCCCGGCCGCCGGTAGAATCGGCGGCGACGCAAGGAGGGCACAGGTGGCGACGTTCGAGGAGCTGGCCGAGCGGCTGGCTGGCGGCGCGACGCCGCAGGCGCGGATCGAGGCGGCCGAGCGGCTGGCCGAGGCGGACGATCCGCGCGTGGCGCCGACCCTGGCCCGGGCGCTGGCCGACCCGAGCGCGGCGGTGCGCGAGCGGGTGGAGGCGCTGCTCGCGGAGTTCGGCCGCCGCGACCACACGGGCACCCTGCAAGCGCTGCTCGACGAGGCCGAGCGGGTGAGCGCGGCGCTCACGGCCGAGGTGGGCCGCCTGCGCGGCGACGAGCCGCCCGAGGCCGAGATCGTCGCCGAGCCGATCGAGCCGCCCGAGGGCTTCGACGGCGACTGCGTGGTCGTGCGCCTGGACGCGCGGCCCGTGAAGCTCAAGCGGATGTGCGGCATCGTGGCCGAGGCCATCGGCCAGGCCCTCTTCGCCGTGACCCGCGAGGTGCACCTGACGAAGGGCATCCTGGCCCGCTCGGCGCCGGCGGCCGTGGCCCGCCAGCTCGTGCGCGATCTCGCGGCGGCCGGCGTCCCCGCCGCCGCCGCGCCGGCCGCGTGGCTGCCCGAGCCGCCCGACCTCGTGCGGGTGCGCGACCCTGTGTTCGGGCCGGCGGCGCTTCGGGGCGTCGTCGTGCCCGAGGGCGGCGAGTGCGAGGCGGCGTGGGAGACGGTGGAGCTGGTGGTCGCAGGCCGCATCGAGGTGGAGCTCAAGCGCGGGAAGGCCGACGAGGACTGGTCGCCGTTCACCCGCCCCCTGCGCGGCCGCGGCCAGGACGGCCCGCTCCACGAGCTGGGCTACGAGTACGCGCTCGAGGTCTACGGCGGCGAGCCGCTCGCGCGCCTGCGGCTGCTCACCCGCGAGCTCGACTTCGAGACCATGCAGCGGCGGCCCTCGGGCCTCGCGAGCGTGGCGCGGCTGGCGCGGGGCCTCCTCGGCCGCGTGGCCCGACCGCGCCTGGCCGCCGGCGTCCGCCGCCTCGCCGAGCGCGACCGCGACAACTGGGACGACCTGACCTTCCTCTCGCCGCTCGCCTTCGAGGACTATGTCGCCTGGCAGCGCCTGCTGCTCGCGCTCGGCGCCCCGCTCCCCCGCGACCCGTACTGAGAGGGCCCGTGAACGCCCCCAGCCCCAGCGCGGCGGCCGAGACGCTCTGGCGGGTCGCCTACCCCGAGCAGTGCCTGCTGTGCGGCGCGGTGCTGGGGCTCGAGCGGCGGCACGTGTGCGCGGCGTGCTATCGCGAGCTGCCGTGGATCGGCGAGCACGCCTGCGCGCGCTGCGGCAGCCAGGTGGCGCCCCACTCGATCACCGCGCGGGGGTGTGCGGCCTGCCGCGGCCTGCGCTTCGCCTTCGCCCGGGCCGTGGCGCCGTTCCGCTACGAGGGGGCGGTCCGCGACCTCGTGCTCCAGTTCAAGCACGGCGGCCGGCCGTCGCTGGTCTACGCGCTCGGCGACCTGCTGTGCGACTACCTGGCAGAGGGCGGGGTGAGCCGCGCGGCGGACGTGGTGGTGCCCGTGCCGCTGCACTGGCGGCGGCGTGCGTGGCGCGGCTACAACCAGGCGCGGCTGCTCGCGCTGGAGGTCGGGGCGCGCTTCCGCGTGCCCGTGGCGGCGCGCGCGCTCCGCCGCATCCGCAACACCGCGAGCCAGACCGCGCTCACCGCGCTCAGCCGCCAGGGCAACGTCCGCGGCGCCTTCGCCGCGCGCGCCGCAGGCAAGGGCACCGCCCGGCGGCTCTGGGCACGCGCGCTCGGCGCCGTGGACCTGCTCGGGCGCCGGGTCCTCCTGGTGGACGACGTGATGACCACGGGCTCGACGGTGAACGCGTGCGCCGCCGCGCTGCGGGAAGCCGGCGCGGCCGCGGTGCACGTCGCCGTCCTCGCCCGCGCGCACGGCACGTTCTCGAGGCTGTCGCCCCGGCGATAGCGCCGGCGGGCCTACTCGCCGAGCGCGAGGCGCAGGATGCCGCCGTGCTGCTCGAGCAGTGCGAGGGCCTGGTCGCGGGCGATGCGGCGTCGGGCCATGAGGATGGCGACCTTGAGCTCGCCGGCGGCGGCGTCGAGGGTATCGCGGGCCTGGGCCTCGCCGAGCCCGCAGAGCTGGCGGAGGATGCGGATGGAGCGCAGGCGGAGCTTGCGGTTGGTGCACTTGAGGTCGACCATGAGGTTGCCGTAGCATTTGCCCATGCGGACCATGGCGGCGGTGGTGACGGCGTTGAGGATAAGCTTGGTGGCGGTGCCGGCCTTGAGTCGTGTGGAGCCTGTGAGGATCTCGGGGCCGACGGCGGCTCCGATGACGACGTCGGCCTCGGGCAGGCCCTCGTGGCCGGGGTTGCAGGTCACGAAGATGGTGGGTGCTCCGAGCCGCCTGGCCTCGGCGAGGGCGCCGGCGACGAAAGGCGTGACGCCGCACGCGGCGATGCCGGCCAGCACGTCGCGGGCCGTGAAGGCGCGCTCGCGCAGCGCCGCCGCGCCGTCCTCGGGATGGTCCTCGGCGCCCTCGATGGCCGTCACGAGCGCCTCGCGGCCCCCGGCGATGATGCCCTGCACCTGCGCGGGGGCCGTGCCGAAGGTCGGCGGGCACTCCGAGGCGTCGAGCACGCCCAGCCGCCCGCTCGTGCCCGCGCCGATGTAGAAGAGCCGACCGCCCTCCTTGAACGCCGCGACCACCAGCTCGGCCGCCGCGGCGATCGCCTCGCGCGCCGCGTGCACCGCCGCGGGCACCAGCCGGTCCTGCTGGCTCATCAGGTCCACGATCTCGAGCGCCGACATCGCGTCGAGCCGCGCGCTCGCCGGGTTCGGCTGCTCCGTCAACGCCTTCGCCAGAGGATCCTCAGCCACGCTCTTCCCCCATCGTCCTCGACGTCCTATCCGAGCGCTCGGGGCCTGCGCCCCGGCACGATCTTCCCCAGGATCGCCGCTCTGCCCGCGCCCGTGGCCGACGGCAGATTCCCCGGCCGCCCCGCCACGGTCTCGTGGGCGAGGACGGCGAAGGCGACGGCCTCCTTCGCATCGACGCCGATGCCGAAGCCGTCGCTCGCGAGCACCGGCACGGGCGCGACGGCCTCGGCCAGCCGCGCCATGACGGCCGGGTTGTGGCATCCGCCGCCGCTGGCGATCACCTCGTCCACCGGGCCGAGCGGGCGCAGGAAGCGGCGCACGGCGTCCGCGATGCTCTCGGCCGTGAACGCCGCGGCCGTCGCCAGGGTGTCCTCGGCGGACAGCGCGACCGCGCGGGCGAGCAGCCTCCCGACGAAGGGCTCGCCGAAAAGCTCGCGGCCCGTGGACTTCGGCGGCGGCCTGCGCAAGTACCGATGGCGCATGAGCCAGGAGAGCAGTGGCTCCGAGACGGTCCCTCGCGCGGCCATGGCGCCGTCGCGGTCGTAGCTGCGGCGCCCGTTCGTGAGCCGTCGGGTCAGGGCGTCGAGCAGCATGTTGCCCGGCCCGGTGTCGAAGGCGACGACCTGCTCGGGTCGGCAGGCGGGCGGCAGGCAGGTCACGTTGGCAATGCCGCCGATGTTGAGCAGGACGCGTCCGCGGGAGCGGTGGCGGAAGAGCAGGTAGTCCACGTAGGGCACAAGCGGCGCGCCCTGGCCGCCGCAGGCCATGTCGCGGGGCCGGAAGTCGGCGACGGTCGTCACGCCGGTCCGCTCGGCGATGATGCTCGGCTCGCCGACCTGGAGGGTCGCCGCGACACGTCGGCCCGCCAGCCGCGCGGGCGCGGGCAGGTGGTGGATCGTCTGGCCGTGCGAGCCGATGAGCGCGACGCGGCGCATCGGCACGCCCGCGCGCTCGGCCACGCCGACCGCCGCCTCGGCGAACAGCTCGCCCAGCAGCACATTCGCACGGCACACCAGGTCCACCGTCCCCGTCCCGGCGTCCGACACCCGCGCGACAAGCCGCCGCACGGCCGGCGGATAGGGGAAGGTCGCGAACGCGACCAGCTCGACCCGCGTCGCGGTCCCGTGCCCGCGCAGGCGCACGAGCGCGGCGTCCACGCCGTCGAGCGACGTGCCCGACATCAGGCCGATGACGAGCTCGGGCTTGCGGGAGCCGCTCGGCACGACGTTCTCCGATCGGGTATAATCGACCCGAGCGGATTATAGCGGCGGCGATCGCGCCTGACAACCGAAGGCGGCACATCGTGCGGATGGGATCGGCGGACGGCGTCTCGTTCGGCCAGTTCGACGTGCTGGCGGGGCTTGGCCAGGTGGTGCACGCGGTCTCGACGCGGCACGGCGGCGTGAGCGACGGGCCCTTCGCGAGCCTGAACGTGGGGCTGCGCTGCGGCGACGACGACGCGGCCGTGCTGGAGAACCGGCGGCGGCTGTGCGCGGCGGTCGGCGTGGACCCGGCGTCGCTGGTCACCTGCCGCCAGGTGCTCGGCAACGCCGTCGCCTGGGTCACATCGGCCGACCGCGGGCGCGGCGCGACCGACGGCGAGAGCGACCTGCCCGACACCGACGCCCTGATCGCCGACGACCCCGGCGTGACCCTGATGCTGCTCTCGGCCGACTGCCCGCTCATCGCGCTCGTGGACCCGAGCCGTCCGGCCATCGGCGTGGCCCACGCGAGCCGGCGCGGCACCCTCGGCCAGGTCGCCCTGCGCACCGTGCGAGCGATGGAGCGGCTGCTGCGCTGCGACCCCTCCGCGATGCTCGCGGGCATCGCGCCGAGCATCGGCGGCTGCTGCTACGAGGTGGGCGAGGAAGTGCTCGACGAATGGCATGCAGGCCTGCCCGGCGCCGAGCGCTTCCTCGAGCGCCGCGGCGGCAGCCTGTATCTCGACCTGTGGGCGGCCAACGTCGCGCAGCTCGTCGAGGCGGGCCTCGCCCGCGACCGCATCGAGGTCGCGGGCCTCTGCACGAAGTGCCGCGCCGCCGACTTCTTCTCCTACCGCGCGACGAAGGGACGAACGGGCCGATTCGGCCTGCTGCTCGCGCTGCGACGCTGACGCGCCGCCACGCCATGGCGACGAGCCCCCTGGCACCGGCCCCTCTGCACTCGACACTCGACACTTGACACTCGACACTCGACACTCACCGGCGTCCCTTTCATTCTTTTACAAGGGATTACAACCACTTGACAACTCGCCGGCGGCGAGTATCTAGGGTGGGTATGAAGGAACGGCGTATCGGGAAAGCAATGGGTCGAGGTGTGCTCATCTGCATGCTGACGGTGGTGTGTGGCGAGGCATGTGCCACCACGTACCGCTTCGCGTCGCTCAAGGCCAGCGTGGCCGTGGGCGACTACACCTATCGCTTCGTCCGCCGGGGGCGGGTGAAGGACTTCGTGCTCGAGGCCGACTTCAAGGCCGCGGGCGCCGGGACGGCGCTGCGCGTGGCCTTCGGCTACCAGGACGAGCGCAACCACTACTACGCCGAGGCGTCGGACACCGGCTGCATCCTGGTGAAGGTGGAGGACGGGATCGAGAAGCGGGTCGGGACGCCGCCGGGGGGGGCCCTGGCGCGCCACGCGGCGGGCAAGCTGACGCTCGTCCGCTGGCGGCACACGATGGGTCTGTGGCTCGACGGCAAGCAGGTCGTCGAGGCCTACGACGGGACGTACCGCAGCGGGCGCGTGGCCCTCGGCCCGCGCGAGGAGCTGGTGGCGATCGACACGGTGAGGTTCCAGGTGACGGGCGACGTGCGGCTGACGGACGACTTCATGCGCACCAACGCCGAGCAGACCGCGTGGCAGCACCACGCAGGCTCGTGGCGGCTCAAGAGCCTGCCGAACGCCGGGATGTCGGCCAACGCCTTCATGCTCGCGGGCAAGGCGGCGACGGGGCAGGCGCTGGCGACGCGGGGCCACTGGTTCTGGCACAGCTACGCGGTGAGCGCGGCGTGCAAGCCGCTCGACGACGAGGCGGTGGGCCTGGCCTTCTACGTCCGCAGCCCGACGCGCTACCACCTGCTGCGCTGCGTGCCGCTCGGCGGGTCGGGCCGCGTGGAGCTCGTGCGGGTGGCCGACGGGCAGCGCCAGGTGCTGGGCACGGCGCGAGCCGCGCTGGCCAAGGGCCAGTGGTACCGCCTCGAGGCGCGCGTGCTCGGCCGCCGCGCGACGGCCTGCGTGGACGGCCATCCGCTGGTGGACGTGGTGGACCCGCAGCTCGTGTGCGGGAGCATCGGGCTGTGGTGCGAGGGGGCGGCGGGCGCGCTGTTCGACGACGTGACGGTGGCGGCGCCGCGCGGCTTCGCGGAGGATTTCGAGCGCGAGACGGCCGGCAAGTGGCTCGAGCTGGGCGGGACGTGGCGGCAGCACCGGGGCCGCCTCGACGCGAAGCCTGGGGAGGGCCTCTGCCTGGTGGCCTCGGCCAGCGGCGAGGGGCGCTACGTGTCGGGCGAGGAGGGCTGGAGCAACTACACCGTGGCCGCCGACGTCCTGCCGCCCGCCCGCGGCGACGTGGGGCTCGTGGCCTGCTACCAGGACGAGGCCAACCACTACCTGCTCGCGCTCTCTCCCGACGCCGCCGCGCTCGTGCGGGTCGCCGAGGGCGAGCGCACGGAGCTGGCGCGCAGCCCCCTCCGCCTGCCCCTGGCCGTCGTCCAGCGCGCCGAGCTGTCGGTCCGCGACGGCGTGCTCACGGCCCGCCTCAACGGCCGCACCGTGGCCCGCCGCTGCGACGACACCCTCGACCACGGCCGCGCGGGGCTCTACGTCCGCGCCGTCCGCGGAGCCGGCTTCGACAACGTGACCGTCACCACCCCAAGCCGAGCCATGCCCATCTTCTCCACCCACGAGGTCTTCTCCGCCGAGGCGTCGATGGAGAACTGGGCTGTCCGCCAGAGCGACTGGCACAAGACCACCGAGGCCGTCGCAGGCCGCACCCAGGCCGTGCGCTGGCACAGGGCAGATTTCCCGGGCGACGTCGAGCTCGAGGCGAAGATCGACCGCCTGCCCAGGGACGGCCGCCTGTGGCTCGCCCTGGCCGGCGACGGCGCTGGCCTGGCGAGCGGCTACCTCGTGAGCCTGTGGCGCGGCTCCGAGCGCTACCGCGTGACCGTCGAGCGCCAGGGCAAGGAGCTGGCGAAGCGGTCCCTCGCGCTGGCCCGCGAGCCGAAGCTCTTCGCCGCCGAGCGCGTCGGCCACGCGCTCCTGGCCCACGTGGACGGCAAGGTGGTGCTGACGGCCGAGGACGCCGAGCCGCTCGACGGCCGCAGCGTCGGCTGGGCCGCCAGCCAGGCGCGCCTCGAGACCAGCGGCGTGAACATCTATTCGCGCCACGTCGCCGTCTACGCCTTCCACAAGGCGCCGACCCACTGGCGGACCGTGGCCGGCGACTGGGAGGTGACCAACCGCTGGGCCTGCGACCCGCGGTGGAGCTTCTTCGCCGGCGAGCGCGCGCGCGACAAGCTCGTCGCGATGTGGAACAAGCGGGACTTCGGCCCCGACGTCACCGTCGAGTTCGCCGCCGGCATCCGCCACGACCCCGACCGCGGCGGCTCGAAGTACGCCTACGCCAGCGACGCCAACGTCGTCCTCTGCGGCGACGGCCGCGACCTGCGCAACGGCTACAACGTCGTCTTCGGCGGCTGGGACAACACGCGCACCCGCATCCTGCGCAACGGCAAGACCCTCGCCGAGACCCGCAGCGTGCGCTTCCCCCGCCAGTACAGCATCCACCGCAAGTGGTTCTACTTCAAGATCCAGAAGCAGGGCGGCCGGCTCCGCTACTGGGTGGACAACGCCCTGGCCCTCGAGGCCACCGACCCCGAGCCGCTCACCGGCGGGAAGGTGGCGCTGTGGACGTGGGACAACG
>CBFDBL010000280.1:0-7826 GCA_965603035.1 uncultured bacterium | reverse complement strand
GCTCCCCTGTAGAGCTTGTCCTGGATCCCCTTGCCGAAGGCGCCGGCATACTCGCAGCCGTCGAGCAGCGCCGCGCTGGCACGGATGAAGCCGTAGAGGTCGGCATACTGCTCGGGCGTGCCGAAGTAGCGGGGCGCGTCGTTCGGCATATACACGTCCCACGGCACCATGCAGTGGCCGCCGCAGGCGGTGGCCATGGCGATGGTGCAGCGGGCGCGGTGGAGCCACTCCTCGGGGTTCTTCTGATCGCCCTTCTTGGGCATGGTGACGACCTGAAGGCGGTTGTGGCGAGCGGCCTCGCGGAGGGCGTTGTGGAGCTGGACGGCGGTGGCGTGGCCGTAGGACAGCTCGCCGAAGGCCCAGTCGAACTTCATCTCGATGGACGTCCAGCGCCGGCAGCCGTTGTTGCACGAGACGGCGACGCGGCGGCCCGCGTAGGCGTCCAATGCCTTGCGGGTCCGCTGGTGGAAGGCGACGGTGGCCTCGGTCTGGAACTGCTTGAAGAGCGCCTTGAGCCTGCCGCCCTTCCTCCAGGGCCCGAAGGCGTCGCCGACGGGCGCGCGCTGCTTCTCGAGGTGCTGGCCGTAGTCGAAGGTGTCGATGTCGTCGATGCCGAGCGTCTTGCGCTCGTCGGCCGTCGTCTCCTTCGCGAGGAACTCGCGGAAGCCGCGCATGCAATGGGGGCAGAAGCACCCGCCCCAGCGTGTCGCCAGGGCGTTGGCCCCCGGCTCGTCGCGCTGCATGTGCTGGGCGCCGGCGTCGATGTACTGCTTGAGGTATGCGAGGTAGCCGCGCTCGAGCTCGGGGTTGTTGATGCAGCCCCAGAGGGTGCGCTTCCACGCCCGCTTCCACGGCGCGATGATCGGCTTGCCGTCGGCATCGACGACCACGACCCTCTCGAACCAGTCCTCCACGCCCTTCGGCGGGATGTACGACGGCGCGGACGCGGCGCCGCCGAAGCGACGCCCCGACGCCTTGACCTTCGCGATGAACTCCTTGTTGCTGATGTACGCCCATTCCAGCCGCGAGACGTGGAAGTCCTCGAGCGCCTGCCACGTGTCGTGCGGGTCCTGGCCGTTGCGCGGGTGGTGGCGCAGGCTGCGCATCAGCACGTCGCTCGCCTTCGGCGCGCCCTCGGGCAGCTTCCTCGCCTTCGCCACCTCGCACACGGTCGGCATCGGCTTCGGCTCCTTGGTGGCCGCCAGCATCGCGAGCAGCATCAACCCTGCAAAGGTGCTGGTCGGCATCATCCCTCCTTGGTCTTGGGTGGCCTGGCCTTGCGCCAGCCGGCTTCGAGCATGGCGGCAAGGCGCCGGACCTCGGCGGCGTGCTCGGAGCGGTCGGCGAGGTTGACGTTCTCGTGCCCGTCGCCGCGGTGGTCGTAGAGCTCGCGGGCGACGACTTTCCTCGTCTTGCGGTGACGCCATTCGGTGTAGCGCCAGCGGTCGGTGCGCATCGTGGTGCCCATGACCTGGCCGCGGGGGTACTGGCTGAAGGCCGCTGTCTTCCACGGGCGATCCGCGTCGTGGAGGAGCGGGACGGCGCTCGTGCCCTCGAGGTGCTTGGGCAGCGGCAGGCCGGCGAGCTCGGCGAGGGTGGGGTAGATGTCGACGAACTCGGTGAGGGCGTCGGTGGGCTTGCCCGCGGCCTTCATCCCCGGGGCGGCGATGATGAGGGGCGCGCGGGCGTCGAGCTCGAAGTTGGTGTGCTTGCACCACATCCCGTGCTCGCCGAGCTTCCAGCCGTGGTCGCCCCAGAGACAGACGATGGTGCGGTCGGCGAGGCCGAGGCGGTCGAGCTCGTCGAGCAGGCGGCCGACCTGGGCGTCGATGAAGCTCACGCAGGCGAGGTAGCCGTGACGGAGCTTGCGGGCGAGGACGTCGGGCACGGGGCCTTTGGCGGGGATGTCGTGGTAGTAGCGCAGCTCGCCCCAGTTGGTGAGTGCCATGCTCGGCGCGCCCTTGGGGGCGAAGGCGTTGTCGGCGAGCTGGATGTCCTTGGGGTCGTAGAGATCCCAATAGCGCTTGGGCGCGATGAAGGGCAGGTGGGGCTTGAGGTAGCCGGGGGCGAGGAAGAAGGGCCTGTCCTTGAGCCTCCGCATGGCGGCGATGCAGCGGTCGGTGACCTGGCCGTCGTAGAGGGTCGCGTCGGGCACGTCGGGCGCCTCGGTGGCGAGGCCGCGGACGAAGTGCTCCGTCCACTCATCGACGGGCTTGCCCTTGCTGGTCCTGGCGAAGACCTGGCGGGCGATGCGCTCGCCCTCGGGCGTGAAGTAGTAGCGGGGGCTGCCGCGCCAGGTGGGCTCGCTCCACGAGGGCGGGTCGTCGAGCTTCGCGCCGACGTAGGCGGTGGCGAAGGCGCCGTGGTAGATCTTGCCGAATGCCTGGGTGTGGTAGCCGCGGGCCTTGAAGTGCTGGGGCAGTGCGACCACGTCGGGCACGAACTTGCGGAAGTGTGTCCGCAGGTCGTAGACGTGTGTCGAGTCGGGCCGCAGCCCCGTGAGCAGGCTGGTGCGCGACGGCGAGCAGACCGCCTGCTGGCAGTAGGCGCGGCGGAAGACCATGCCCCGCGCCGCCAGGCGATCGATGTGCGGGCTCTTGACCGAGGGATGGCCGTAGCAGCCGAGCTCAGGCCGCAGGTCATCGACGGCGATGAACAGCACGTTGAGCCTGCGTCGCGGCGGCTGCCCACCGCCGGCGCCCCGGGCCAGGCAGGCCGAGGCCGCGGCCACGGAAAGGAATCGGCGCCGCGTCATGCGCTCCTCCTTCACTCGCCGACGACGTAGGCCTCGGCGACCTCGAGCACATTGCTCTTCGCTTCGCTGTTGAGGCCGATGGAGATCTTCCGCACCGTGCCGAGATCGAGACGGGCGTTGCCGTCGGGGCGATTGGCCGTGCTGACGTGAAGCTTGTCGAAGCGCACCGTGGCCGTGTGCCACTCGCCGTCGGCGGGGATGATGCCCTCGGGCGACAGGTAGCCCACGCCGCTCTCGCCCTCCCACAGGAAGATGCGCACGGCCGCGCGACCCTTGCACCGCGCCTTGAGCACGAGCGCCGTGCCCCGCCGCAGGTCGATGCCCTTGGGCAGGCGGAAGAAGGGGTAGACCCACGGGTCGCCCTGCGCGAAGGTCGCCTCGAGCCGCCAGCCGCCTTCCTTCGTCTTCGCCATCGTCATCTTGCCGTCGGGGCAGATGTTGGCCTGCCACGCCGCCACGTCGCCGATGGGCAGGCGCACGGGCTTCCTGTAGCGCTCCTTGACCTGCTCGATGCTCGGCTCGCCGAAGAGGTCGACCGAGAGCGGCGGGATGCCATCCCCTGCCGTCACCGTCGCGGTGACGACATCGGCGGCGCCAAATGCCTCGCTCAGAGGGAACACCCATACGACGTCAACGGCGGCCTTCGGCAGGACAATGACCTTGCGCTCCGCGATGGCCTCGCCGGCGATGGCAAGGCGCAGGGTGAGCTCGCGCAGCCCATCCGACAGGTTGAAGACCCGCACCCGCAGTCTCTGCCTGCCGGCGGGCACGGCCTTGATGCGGTAGCCCTCGGGCTTGTGGCTGACGGCCTCGGCGTCGTGCTGGAAGCGCAGGATGATCGGCGAAGGCTTCGGCCGGGTCGGCGGCGCCTTCGCCGCGACGGCGTAGAGTCGCATCGCCCCTGTGTCGGTCTGGAGCCTGTCGCCGAGACGGGCGCGGTCGAGCCACACGTAGGTGAGGCCGTCGGGCACGCGAGCGGCGCCGTCCTGCGCGATCTCGAGGGGGCGGCCGTCGATGCCCTCGGCACGAAGCGTGGGGACGCCGAGGCTGACGACCCGCCTGGCCTCGACCTGAGCGGTGTAGAGCACGACGACGGTCTGGCGCTCGTCGCCGAAGACGCGGGCGCGCTTGACGATCTTGTCGTCGCAGACCAGGTCGCCCAGGTAGCGGGTGTGGGCGAGCGCACGCACCATCTGGGCGTAGGCGGCCATGGACCGCAGCGCCGTGCCCCGCTTGCCCATCATCCCGAAGTTGTTGGCGCGCTCCTCGTAGTAGGGGTAGACAAAGGGGAAGTGGACGGCGATGCCGCAGGCGCGGGCCTCGACGGCCTTCATCGTGATGTCGAGGGCGCTCTCGCGGCCCTGGTCGGCGGGCGGACGGCCCGGGCCGCGCTTCCAGGGGCGCCCGCACTCGGTGAGCCACAGCGGCAGGGTCTCCTTGCCGTGGGCCTTGAGCCACGCGCGGAAGCGGGCGACCAGCCCCTCCATCTGGAGCGCGCGGCCGTAGGTGTGGAAGCTCGCGACGTCCACGCAGTCGAGCAGGCCGTTGCGCGCCATGCTCTCGACGTAGCGCGTGTTGTAGTGCGCGAGCACGCCGCCCACCAGGGGCACGTCGATGCCCGCCTCGGCGAAGGCCCACGAGAAGGCCTTGACGAGCGACGCGTACTGGTCGGCCGGCAGGTTGCCGCCGAAGAAGATGTCGGGCTCGTTCCACACCTCGAGGGCGCCCCACGTCGGCCGCCAGCGCTTCGCGATGGCCTGCCAGGCCCGAGCCGTCGCCACGAGGTCGTCGGGGTACTTCTCGACCCTGCCCGGCCACGCCGGCGAGTCGTGGAACATCTCGAGGACCGTGACCCCCTGCTCCTGGTGCATCTTGCGCAGCCGTTCGTAGCGGCGATCCGTTTCCCAGACCCACTTGTCCTTCGCTGGGTTCACCTGCCCCCAGCTCACCCGCTCGCGGGACATGCGGATGCCGCTGCGTCGCAGCCCCTTCACCAGCCCCTCCCGCACCGTATCCGGGCCGACGAGCCACGACATGGCCGAGTCGATCGCGAAGAAGGGATCCGGCTTCCCCTCCGACGCCGGCAGCGCGATGAGGCCGAACCGCTCCTTCGCCGCGGGGAACTCGATGTCGTAGAAGCCCGGCGCCAGTTGGACGGCCACCTGGGCCGTCTTCTCTTCGACGACTGTCGCGCGACCGGAGACGACCTGTTTGCCCCAGTAGTCGCGCACCGCGTAGTCGAGCGGCGCGGCGAACTTCTCGGACTCGATGCGCCAGCGCAGCACGGCCGGCGCGCCTGGGATCACGAAGAACGCATCCACGGCAACTGGCCTCAACACGGCACCCTCCAGCACACTGGTGCAGACGAGCAGCAGCGGAAGCCATCGCATCATGACGCCTGCCTTTCCTCGTGCAGGGCCACGGCCTCGCGCGCGCCGGACGCGCGCGAGCGCTCCATCGCGTCCAGGATCTCGTTCATCCGCAGGCCGTTGACCTCGCTCGCATGGAGCGGAACGCCGTCCTCGAAGACCCGCGCGGGATCGTCCACGCAGGCCGCGCCCGTGGCGTCGGCGGCCGCCTGGGCTCGAGCTGGGTGCAGAAGGTCTCTACGCCCTGCACGCCCATCGTCCCGATCCCTCGGATGGCCGCCTCGACGTCGCAGCCCTTCCACGTCCCCACCTGGCACCCGATGCGCATGTCGCAGCTCCTCTGTCCCTGGTTTCAGCGCTTGCCCTCGGCGAGCCAGTCGAGGCCGAAGCGGGCGAGCAGGATCTTCTGATAGCGGTGGCGCGGTCTCATCGGTGCAGCTCTCCGCCAGCGTGGGTCCCCAGCATGCCACCGAGGCCGAGGCCGTGCAAGGCGACTCGACGCAGCCACATCCTCGCGGAACCATGGGCGCCAGCCAGGGGGATGCACGGGATGACTATGGCGAGATGGAACGCGGGGCTCGCGCTCGGGCTTTGCGCCGCTCTCGGAGGGTGCACGATGAGGCGCCCAACGGGCGGGCAGACGGGGATCCTGCGCGTCGCCGCCACGCCGACGGCGCTGCGGATCGCCGTGGCGGGCGAGGGCCAGGCAGCAAGGCTCGTCGAGCTGCGGCCCTACGAGAACTGCGATGCGACGCGCGATCGGCCGACCCTCTGGGAAGGGCGCCTGACGCCGCAGATGCTCGATATCCCCCGCGAGCACAGGCAGCGCGACCGCCTCTACAGCAGGCTCCTCCTCGTCGATGCGGCGACCGGAGAGCCCGTCGGAGCGCCGCAGTGGCCGACCGACCTGTCGGCGCTGCCCGCCCGCGACGTCGCCATCCCCTGGCCCGAGAGCATCAAGGGCGTCACCTGCCCCGTGGACCTCGACGACCTCGAGGCGCTGGGCGTCAAGTACGTCGACACCAACGTGGTGCTCGCCGGCGTGCTCGACTGGCGAAGCAAGGAGCCGAAGGCGGCCTGGAACGTGGACGGCGAGCCCATCGGCATCAACCTCGACTACGTGCGCGGCCTCGACGCCCAGATCCAGAGGATGACCGCGATGGGCATCAACGTCACCCTCATCGTGCTCAACAGCGTGCCACGCCAGCCCGAGCCCGGCAACCCGCTCATCCACCCCCGCACCGACCTCGCCAGGGCGCCGAACCACCTCGGCGCCTTCAACCTGACCGACGAGCGTGGCCTCCGCCACTTCCGCGCCGCCATCGAGTTCCTCGCCGACCGCTACTCGCGGCCCGACCGCAAGTTCGGGCTCGTCAGCGGCTACATCATCGGCAACGAGCTCCAGGCACACTGGCAGTGGCACAACATGGGCCGCGCGAGCCTCGACGAGCTGGCCCGCGACTACGCCAGGTCGCTGCGCGTCGCCTGGCTCGCGGTCCGCCGCGCCCACCGCGACCTGCGGGTCTACGTCTCCATGGAGCACCACTGGGCCAGCCGCATCCAGCAGCCCGACCGCTCGGTCCGCGGCGACCGCCTCCTCGAAGCCCTCAACGCCCGCATCAGAGCCGAGGGCGACTTCCCCTGGCACCTCGCCTTCCACCCCTATCCGTCGAACCTGCGCGAGCCGCGCTTCTGGAACGACCCCGACGCCTGGCTCGGCCTCGACACCCCGAAGATCACCTTCCGCAACATCGAGGTGCTGCCCGCCGTCCTCCGCCAGGAGCGCTTCCTCTTCGAGGGCGCGCCGCGGCGGATCATCCTGTCCGAGCAGGGCCTCCACTGCCCCGACGGCCCCGACGGCGAGGCCGTCCAGGCCGCGGCCTACGCCGCCGCGTACCACAAGCTCCGCCACGTGCCCGAGCTCGACGCCTTCATGCTCCACCGCCACGTCGACTACCGCGGCGAGGGCATCCGCGTCGGCCTCTGGTCGTGCAGACAGGACGGCGACCACCCCTGCGTGCCTGACCGCAAGCGGCGGATGTGGGAGGTCTTCCGCGCGGCCGACACGCCTGAGTGGGAGGCGGCCTTCGCCTTTGCCAAGCCGATCGTCGGCATCGAGAGCTGGGACGAGATGCTGCCCGTCCGCGAGCTCCCGCCGCCGCCCGAGCCGATCCCCGCCGGCCGGCTCATCGCCGACCTCGTAGATCGCATGCACGGGGCCAGGGTCGCCGACGCGCTCGACTGGCGCCGCGCCGCGGCCGAGGGCGCCGACGGCCGCCGCCATCCCACGATCTTCCACCACCCGCCCGGCCACGGCGGCACGAGCGACGCGACCTTCGCCATCGCCCTCCCGCAGGCGCGGCCCGGCTGCCGCATCGTCCTCCGCTTCGGCACCGTCGTCACGGCGAAGAGCCAGGACGGCGTCGGCTTCGCCGTCCTCGTCGATGCCCGCCAGCTCTGGTCGGCCAAGCAGACCGTGGGCAAGGCAACCGCGCACGCCGTCGATCTCACCGCGTCCGCCGGCCGCACGGTCCGGCTCACCCTCCGCGTGGACGCCCTCGGCAACGGGGCCTACGACTGGGCGAACTGGCTCCGCCCGCTCATCCTCCTCGAGCCCGGCTAGCCCGCATTTGTCACCAGATTCCGCCGTGGCACGTCCACGTCGTGGCCGAGCCACAGGATAGGGCACACTCGAACGCCCT
>CBFDBL010000279.1:0-7834 GCA_965603035.1 uncultured bacterium | reverse complement strand
CCTGTGCGACGTCTACAAGGCCGAGTTCCCTGGCACCCTCGGCCACGACAGCGACGAGCAGCTCGCGCACCAGCTCGACGCCCTCGACCAGGCCTCGCGCAGGCCCTGGGTGCTCCTGAGCGCGGGCGTCGACTTCCCCGACTACCAGAAGCAGGTCGCCATGGCCTGCGAGCGCGGCGCCAGCGGCATCCTCGGCGGAAGGGCCATCTGGAAGGAATACTTCGACTACGACGCCGACGCCGACCGCGTGCACTTCCTCCGCACCGAGGGCGTCCGGCGCCTCGCCGTCCTCGACAGGATCGTCAAGACCCACGCCCGGCCCTGGTTCAAGAAGCACCGCCTGACCAAGGGCCGGTTCGCGCGCACCAGGATCCCCGAGACCTGGCGCTACGACTACCCCGGCGGCGAGCCACAGGCCCCGCCGCCCGCCGCCCCGCTCGGCGCCGGCGACGACGCCCGAGCCGCCGAGCCGCCCCAGCGGCCTGAAGGAGACTGACCCCATGGCGCACGGGATGAGATGGGCTCTCGCCGTCGTCGTCGCTCTCGCGCTCTCCGCCCCCGCCGCCTCCCATCGCGGCGAGGAGCCGCACTACAACGGCTGGGACCTCGACAGCAAGTTCAAGGAGATCGATCGCAAGCTCCTCGGGCTCCAGACCCTCCGCGAGCTCCAGAGCCGCGACCGGTCGACCCTGCGCCGCGTGCTGGCCCTCGAGGCCGCCCTGCGCGACCTGCGCACGAGCGTCAACGCCGTCGAGCTGCGCCTGCGCACCATGGAGGCCGTCCTCACCGACCTGCGCAAGAAGACGGAGGCCGTCCACGTGGCCGCCCGGCCGCCCGCGGGCTCCGAGCCGCAGGAGACGCCCAAGGCCGCGCCGAAGCCCGAAGCCCCGCTCGTCGAGATCGCCGACGAGCAGGCCGCCGAGGACAGCGGCTTCCTCACCATCACCGGCCACGTGCGCAACATCGCCGGCCGCCCCCTCACCTTCGTCGTCGTCCAGGCCGCCTTCCTCGACGACCGCGGCAACGTCATCAGGACAGAGTCCGCCTACACCAGCCCCAGGGTGATCGGGCCGGGCGACCGCGCCGCCTTCAAGATCCACACCCGCAGCGACCGCCGCGCCACCCGACACAAGCTGAGCGTCCAGGCCAAGTGACCCGCGAGCCGCAAGCCCCTCCCCTTTGACCTCCGCGCCGCCGCCGCTATAATGCCTCTGCACCCGACCCGCGCCGGCGAGGAGGTCCGCCATGGGCTACACCGCGATCCGAAGCACCCGCGACATGTGGGAGAACAACCTCCCGCGCTTCCCCCACAAGACGGCCGTCATCGACGGCGACGCCGCCCTGAGCTTCGCCGAGGCCGACGCGCGCATCGAGAGGCTCCGCACCGCCTTCGTCGCGCGACTCGGCATCGTGCAGGGCGACACGGTGCCCGTCCTGCTGCCCAACTCGCTCGACTACTTCGTCGTCTACTGGGCGCTGGTGAAGATCGGCGCCGTCGTCGTCCCCGTGAACACCCGCCTCGGCCTGGCCGAGACCCGCCACATCCTCGCCTCGTCCGACGGCCAGACCCTCATCGTCCACAAGAGCTTCTGGAAGACCGCGCAGGCCGCCCTCGCCGAATGCCCCAACATCCGCCACGTGGTCAGCGTCGGCTTCACCGACGAGGGCACCATGCCCTACGACGAGCTCGCCGCCACCGAGGCACAGGCACTCGACCCGCCCGCCATCGCGCCCGACGACCTCGCCATCATCATGCACACCTCCGGCACCACAGGCCTGCCCAAGGGCGCCCTCATGCGCCACGCCGACCTGCTCTTCAACGTCAAGAACGCCATCGTCGCCCAGAGCTGGCGCCACGAGGACGTCCACCTGCTCTGCCTGCCCATGTTCCACGCCACCGCCCTCTACTCGATGCTGCCGTCGAGCGCCTACCTCGGCTCGACCGTCGCCATCGCCCCGAGGCCCCACATCCCGTCGCTGGTCGCGCTCATCGAGGCCCACCGCTGCACCACCTTCTTCGGCGTCCCCACCCTCTTCTACTGGCTGTGCAGCTACCGCCACCTCGCCGAGCACGACCTCTCGAGCCTCCGCCTCATCGCCTACGCCGGCTCCATGATGCCGCCCACCACCATCTACAAGCTCCGCGAGCTCTTCCCCAACGTCGCACTCCACAACTTCTTCGGCCTCTCCGAGACCCTCTCGATGACCCACGTGCTGCCGAGCTGCGACGCCGTCTCCCGCGCCGACAGCATCGGCAAGCCGCTGCCCGACATCCACCAGCTCGTCGTCGACGCCGACAACCGCCCCGTCCCGCCGGGCACCGTCGGCCTCCTGTGCTTCCACCGCTCCAACGTCGTCACCGGCTACTGGAAGCGCCCGGGCCTGCTCGCGGAGAGCTGCTTCGAGCTCGACGGCGAGCCGTACTTCAACACCGGCGACCTCGCGATGATCGACCCCGACGGCTACGTCTACCTCAAGGGCCGCAAGAAGGAGCTGATCATCGTCGGCGGCGAGAACGTCTACGCGCCCGAGGTCGAGCACGCCATCCTCACCCACGACGACGTGCTCGAGGTCGCCGTCGTCGGCGTCGAGGCCAGCGGCGCCAGCGCCTACCTCGGCGAGCTCGTCAAGGCCGTCGTCGTCCCCAAGCCCGGCCGCGAGCTCACCGAGCTCGACATCAAGCGCCACTGCGCCGCCACGCTCACCTCCTACAAGGTCCCCACCCTCGTCGAGTTCCGCACCAGCCTCCCACGCAACCCCGGCGGCAAAGTCCTGAAGAGAGAACTGAAGTAGCCACAGAGGCACAGAGGGCGCGGAGCCGGCAGGAAGAGGGAACCACAGATGAACACGGATAGGAGAAGAGGACAAACGGAGGAAGAGAGGAACTGGCACCGCGGATGAGCGCAGATAGGATGGGAATGTAGGGCGTGCATACCTGCACACGGAATCCGTCGGCAGCAGAGGCCGTCTACTTCCCTGCCGTCACCATTTCTCCGCCATGATCTCGGCGCGCTTGCGCTCGAACTCCTCGTCGGTGACCAGGCCATCCTCGTGCAGCTTAGCCAGCTTGCGGAGCTTCGTGTCGAAGTCACCCCTCCTTGGCCCGCCGCCGGTCTCGTCGTCTTCCAGCTCCACCTCGTACCCTGTTGAGCCGCGTCCCGCAACCAGGCTGTACGCAGCGAAGCAGACGAGCGCGACAAGGATGCCGACGAAGAGCAGGGCCCCCGCTCCTCCCACGCGAATAGCGGTCGGCGCGCAGACGACCAGGAGGATGACACAGGCGGCGAACTGGAACCATAGCAGTGAGCGGGTCGGCTTGACTCGTCCGCGTCGTGCCAAGGCAACTCCTCCGCCTGGTGCCGCGCGCATTCTACGACCGACGCGGCGGCAGTGCAAGCCACATGGTTGACCCCCTCCACCCAAGGCGCTAGGATGCAGCCCCTACCCGAAGGAGGTCATTGTCATCGAGCAGGAACCCACCAGTGATGTGGGCAGGATGGGGCGCGCGCTCGATGGCATGGCGCGGGGGGCGACGCTGCGCGCCGTGATCGTCGGCACCCTGATGTGCGTCGTCATCGGCGTGGGCACGCCGTATGCGTGCCACGTGATGCACGCGAGCTACATGGCGCTCGACTTCTCGACGCCGGCCGCCGTCTTCCTCTTCTTCGTGCTCGTGTTCGTGGCGAACGGGACGCTGCGGGCCGTCTCGACGCGTCTGGCGCTGACCTCCGGCGAGCTGCTCGTGGTGTTCGTCATGATGGCGGTGGCGTGCGCGATCCCGACGATGGGGCTGACGGCCTACCTGCTGTCGACCATCGCCGCGCCCTTCTATTACGCGGCGCCCGAGAACATGTGGTCGGAGATCCTGCTGCCCCACCTGCCCAAGTGGCTCTACCCGCAGGACCCGCTCGCGATCCAGTGGCTCTACGAGGGGCTGCCCCGGGGCGAGTCGATCCCGTGGGGCGCCTGGGCACTGCCGCTGCTCCACTGGACCACGTTCCTGCTCGCCCTCTACTTCGTGATGATCTGCGCGATGGTGCTGCTGCGGCGCCAGTGGGTGGACAACGAGCGGCTGGTCTACCCGCTCACCCAGCTCCCGCTGGCGATGGTCGAGGGCGAGGCGCGGCCGGGCTTCTCGAACCCCATCCTGCGCAACGGCTGGCTGTGGGCGGGCTTCGCCGTCCCCTTCTGCCTCGGCAGCTACATCGGGCTCACGCGCTACGTCGAGGGCCTTCCGCCGTTCGAGGTGGTGACCCAGCTCACCCTCTTCCGCGGCGCCGGCTCGATCATCTTCCGGCTCAGCTTCCCCATGATCGGCTTCTCCTACCTGCTCAGCACCGACGTGGCGCTCAGCCTGTGGCTGTTCAACCTCATCACCACGTTCGAGCGGTCGATCCTGCGGATGGTCGGCTACGAGCCGTTCGCGAAGCTCGGGCCCTACAGCGGCTCGGGCGGCGGGCCGCTGCTGGTGCACCAGTCGCAGGCGGCGCTCTACGTGCTGGCGCTCTTCGGGCTGTGGGTGGGCCGCCGCCACCTCAAGCGGGTGGTGCTGCGCGCCTTCGGCCGCGGGCGCGAGAGCGACGATGCCGACGAGATCCTCTCATACCGCGCGGCGTTCTGGGGCATGGTCGCCGGGCTGGGCTACGTCGTCTTCTGGCTGCATCGCAGCGGGATGGACCTGTGGGTGGCGGCGCTGCTGGTGGCGCTGTCGATGGTCACGTTCCTGGGGGTGACGCGCATCGTGGCCGCGGGCGGGGTGGCGGAGACGCGCTCGCCCATGCCCGCCCCCACGGCGCTCATGTCGGCCGTCGGCCCCGAGGCCCTCGGGCCGGCCAACCTCACGTCGCTCGGCATGACGCTGATCTGGATGGGCGACATCCGCACGTTCGTCATGGCCTCGGTCGCCAACGGGCTGAAGCTGGTCTCCGAGGTGCGCGATCGCCGCAAGCGGCGGGTCTTCTGGGCCGTGGCGCTCGCCATCGTGGTCACCCTGGTCGCCTCGGTGGCGGCGACGATGGCCATCGCCTACACCTTCGGGGGTGCGAACGCGAACCGCTGGTTCTTCGAGACGGGGCCGTGCCTGCCCTTCGCGTATGCGGCGAGCGCGATCAAGACGCCGACCGGGCCGAGCCTGCCGGGCTGGCTGTTCACCGCCATCGGCGCCGCGGTGATGGCCGCGCTGCTCGTGCTCCACCATCGCTTCGTGTGGTGGCCCGTGCATCCGCTCGGCTTCCCCATCGCCAGCATCTGGCTCACCAACCAGCTCTGGTTCAGCATCTTCCTGGCCTGGGCCATCAAGGTGATGGTGCTGCGCTACGGCGGCGCCGACCTCTACAAGCGCACCCGCTATTTCTTCCTCGGCCTCATCCTCGGCCAGTACACCGCCAGCGGGGTGTGGATCGTCATCGACCTGTTCACGGGCAAGGTCGGCAACTCGCTCTTCTGGATCTAGCTGCCGTCAGGGCGCCTCAGCCATTTGCGATTGGCGATTGCGCAGGAACGCGGCGCAGAGCCCTCCGAGACCGGCTCAATCGGCAATCGCAAATCGGCAATCGCAAATGCCTACGCCGTCTCGTCCTTGGCGGCGCGGGCCATGAGGTCCTGGACGGCGCGGCGCGGGCTCTTGCGGCGGAAGAGGACGCGGTAGCATTGCTCGGTGATGGGGGTGTCGACGCCGTGGCGCCGTGCGAGGGCGCGGACGCTCTGGGTGGTGCGGACGCCCTCGGCGACCTGCTCCATGTCGGCGAGGATGTCGGCGAGGGAGCGCCCCTGGCCGATCTGGATGCCGACGGCGCGGTTGCGGCCGTAGGGGCTCATGCAGGTGGTGATGAGGTCGCCCATCCCGGCGAGCCCGGCGAAGGTGTCGCGGCGTGCGCCGAGCGCCACGCCGAGGCGGGTCATCTCGGCGAGGCCGCGGGTGAGCAGCGCGGCCTTGGCGTTGTCGCCGAGCCCGATGCCGTCGCAGATGCCCGCGGCGATGGCGATCACGTTCTTGACCGCGCCGCCCAGCTCGACACCCACCACGTCGGTGTTCGTGTACACGCGGAAGCGGTCGGTCATGAAGACCCGCTGCACCCGCCGCGCGAGCGCGATGTCGCGGCTGGCGACGGCGACGGTCGTGGGCAGGCCGCGGGCCACCTCCTCGGCGTGGCTCGGCCCGCTGAGCGCGACCAGCGGCACCCCCGGGCCGAGCGCGTCGGCCACGATCTCGGTCGGCCGCAGGAGCGTGCGGTTCTCGATGCCCTTCGCCACGCTCACCACCGGCGTGCCCGAGGCATAGCAGCGGGCCAGCCGCCGCAGCACCCGCCGCATGTACTGCGTCGGCACCGCCGCCACGAGCACGTCGGCATCGGCCACCGCGTCGGCCAGGCCGCTCGACAGCTCGAGACCCGCGGGCAGCGCGATGCCAGGCAGGAACTTGGCGTTCTCGCCCGACCGCCGCACGGACTCGACGTAGTCGGGGAACGCGCCCCACAGCCGCACCGCGTGGCCCTTGCCCGTCAGCAGCACGGCCAGCGCCGTGCCCCAGCCACCGTCGCCGACCACCGTCACCCGCTGTCGCTTCATGGCGTCCCCTTCGCCCTGGCCCCCCCGATCTTGCTCTCCGTGCCGGCCAGGAGTCTCCCGACGTTGCTCTTGTGGCGGGCGACGACCAGCAGCGCGACGACGGCGCCGAACACGATGAACTCCAGCCGCCGCCAAGTGGGGAAGATGGCCATGGTGATCGGGATCGACACGACCGAGGCCATCGACGCGACGGAGACGTAGCGCGTGAGCTGCCGCACCACGAGCCACAGGGCCGCGGCGATCACGGTCGGCAGCCAGGCGAGGCCGACGAACACACCGAGGCTCGTCGCCATCCCCTTGCCGCCCTTGAACTTCAGGTAGACGGGGAACACGTGGCCCACGATGGCGGCCGAGCCGCACGCGATGCCGAGCGCGGGCACCAGCCCCAGATCGCCGCGCGCGAAGAGCCGGGCGAGGACGAACGACGCGGCGAAGCCCTTGCCAATGTCGAGCGCGTGGACCGTCAGGCCGACCGGCTTGCCGAGCACCCTCATGGCGTTCGTCGCGCCGATATTCCCGCTGCCGTGCGCGCGGATGTCGATGCCCTTGAGCAGGCCGGCCAGCAGCCCGAAAGGCACGGCGCCGAGCAGGTACGACACCACGGCCCCCGCCGCGCACAGGCCCACCTCACCCGACGTCATGGCCGCTCTCCTCGCCACTGCCGCCGCGGACGCGCGTCATTATAGACGGGCGTAGGGGGCGGATCAAGGAGCGCGCCGCCCGCCGAGGCTGGCCCCGAATCCGGGGGTTCTCTCCTCACTCGCTCTCGGTTCCATCGTCGACCGGCGGCGGGGCAAGCGGAAGGATGGAAGGGGCGTTGGCCTGGGCTCTGGCTGCATCCCCGGGCGCCACCCCGCGGCGCTCGCTCCCGCCTTCGCCAAGACTATGGCGGACAGGCCGCGAGAAGTGAAAGCGGCGTCAGGCCACCGCACTCCATAGAAGACCCCGTCTCGGCAGTCGGCTCCCGTGTCGGGCCTTTGGACTGCGGCGGCGATAGCCTGCCCTGAGCGAAGCCGAACGGGCCGTTGTGGCTCCCAGGCATCCCCGCCGTAGCGGCTACGTCGCCCTCGCGAAGGCGGGCGGAGCGGTCACGGAGCCCTTGCCCTCGCTTCCTGTGACGGCCTGGAGAGCGGTCACCTGCGGTCTGGGGGCCCCCGCTCGTCCCTCCGCTCCTGCGGGGGCACGCACAGGCCGCCGCTCTGCGGCACCCAGCGGAGAGAGCCCTCCGCGCGTCGTGCCGCGGAGCGGCGGGGTTCCTCGTCCCCAC
>CBFDBL010000278.1:0-7858 GCA_965603035.1 uncultured bacterium | reverse complement strand
AGAGCCCGGTGGCCGAGCGGTCGCCGGTCTACGGCCTGAAGGCCGCACTCCAAACGCGGGCGGGCTCAGTGCTTGGCGAAGACGATGATCTCGCCGCGCAGGCGGCTGCGGCGGATGCGCGCGGCGCGGTAGGCGGCGTAGGCGGCCTGCGGCGCGGCGATGGCCGAGCGCTCCCAGGTGTCGCGGAAGCGCACGAGCCCCGGCGACGCGGCGTCGGAGTCGAACGCCGCCGCCGCCGACCAGCCGTCGCCCTTGGCCGCGAGCGCCTCGCCGAGCGCGTAGACCCTGTAGCCCGCGGGCGCGCGCACGACGAACTCGACGGCCTCGCGCTCGCCGCCCGACCAGAAGAGGTCGCGCTGACGCGTGCTGCGGCCCACCTCCGGCGCCGGCGCCTCGGCGTTCGGCAGACGCAGCAGCAGGAACCGCCCGGCGCGGTCGGCGAGCGCGGGCACGCGGTAGACGAGCCGCAGGCGCTCGACGGCGTTCGCCTTCGCGAAGTCGGAGTGGTCGAACTCCAGGAGGTGGACGCCCGTGCGCTCGCGTCCGACGAAGCCTGTGACCCACTTGCGGAGCTGTGCGTCGGTGAGCCCGCGCAGGTCGCGGTAGGCGTGGGCGTAGCGGCCGTGCAGGCGGTAGAGGTCGGTGACCTTGGCGCTGCCGTCGGGCGCCAGCTCGACCTCGACGGTGCGCTCGAGCGATTCGGCCGCCGTGGCGAGGACGGGCACCGCGACGACGGCGCCGGCCGCGAGGCCGAGCCCCTGGGCGCCCTGGACGTCGGGGTCGAGCTCGGCCCAGCCGCGGTCCTCGTCGTCGGCCTGGAGCCAGACGGCCTTGCCGCCGGGGCCCGCCGCCCTGACGACGGCGCGGTTGAGGCCGCGCAGGCGGGGCACGGCCTCGACGAGCGGGCCGGCGCCGCGCGCGCGGACGAGCACCGTCTCGGCCTGCTGGCCGGCGCCGCGCAGCAGCGCGGCGAGCAGCAGCGCGCGCTCGACCTCGGTGCCGTAGCCCCGGGCGAGCACCTGCGCGGGCTTCGCCGGGCCGTCGGGCAGGGCGTCGAGCGGCACCCGCTCGATGCGCACCTGGGTGCGGACCAGCGCGAACAGCTCGGCCGGCGTGCCGTCGCGGCGCACGCGGGCGGCGCCGCCGGCGCGGCGGCGGAAGGCCCTGGCGATCCCGGCCCACGTCGCCTGGGGCCACGCGAGCACCAGGCGCGGCGCGAAGGCGCCGACCGGCGGCATGAGCGGCTCGGGGAAGAGCTGCGGCGCGCCCTCGACGGCCCAGACGCCGTCGGTCGCGTCGGCGAGGCCGTTGAGCGCCGCGACGCTCACCTCGCCCTGGGCGCCCTCGTCGCGGACGAGGCGGACCTCGCGGCGGAGCGCGGGCTCGGGGCCGTGGAAGACGCGATCGACGACGAGCGGCTCGAGCGGCGAGGCGGTGCCGCTGATGCGCGTCGCGAGGATGAGGGTGGCGCCGGGGACGGGGCCGCGGAGGTTGAGGCGGAAGCGGTGCTGGACGTCGTAGGCGGGCTGTGCGGCGTAGAGCGCCTCGTCCTTCATGGCGGAGTCGGCGACGCGGCTCACGGTGCCGTCGGGCGCGACGGTGAGGCCGTAGAGGACGGCGACGCGCTGGCGGTCGGGGAAGTAGGCGAGCGCGCGCTTGGCGGAGTCGGCGGCGCGCTCGTGCAGGATGCGCCAGGCCTCGAGCCGCTCGACCTCGTAGCGCCCGCCCGCTTGCAGCCGCACGCGGGTCGAGTCGTAGAGCACGACGCGGCCGGCCTGGGGGAAGCGCTTCGCCAGGGCCTCGGTCGTCGGCGCGATGGCCTGGAAGACGGGCAGCGCGGGCAGCTCGCCCGCCTTGGCGACGTCGTCGAACTGGCGGCGGCGCTGGAACTCGATGCGCTGGAGGTTCGCGAGCTCGAAGACCCGCTCCTTGCCTGCGATCTCGCAGAGGACCTTGCCGTCGGCGATGGCGCGGAGGGTGCCGCGGTACTCCTCGCCGCTGTTGAGGTAGATCGCCTCGTCGGCCAGCGCCGCCGGCCCTGGCGCCAGCGCGGCGAGCAGCCACAGCGCGAGGCCGCGGCGAGCGGGCGACCATCGGCGGCGTGGGATTCGCGATTCGCGGCGGAGGATGCTCATCGGGCGGCCCTCCCCGAGGCGGCGGGGCTCTTGCGGAAGACGAGCTTCAGGCGCGTCCAGGCGGCGATGCGTGCGGCGTGAGCGCGGTAGGTCGAGTAGTCGGCGGGCGGCACGGCGCGGGTGCGGCGGCGGAACGTCTCGGTGACGGTGAGGGAACGGCGGTCGGGCGCGGCGGCGACCCGGCCCTCGTGCCACAGGTGCTTGCCGTGGATGGTGAGGGGCTCGGGCAGGCCGACGAGGTCGTAGCCGTCGGGGCAGCGGATGGCGACGGTGTTGCGGAACTCCTCGGTGGTGGGGCGCTCGATGGGGTAGCGGCGCGAGGGGAGCGCGGCGTCGGGGAAGTCGCGGGCGAAGCCGGGGAGGGTGACGATGTAGAGGTCCTTCGTCCTGGTGGCGAGCCGCGGCACGCGGTAGCGGATGACCATGGAGAGCTGCTTGCTGAGGTCGTCGAGCTCACCGAGCTCGAAGCCCGTGCACAGGGCGCCGGGCACGCGCCGCTGTAAGTACTCCTGCATGTAAGCGCCCCGCACCTGGGGCGGGACGCGGCGCCAGAAGCCCCGGACGCGGGCCTCGTAGCTGCCGTTGTAGGTGTTGCGGTCCACGCCCTCGGCGCCGCCGTCGGGCTTGAGCGCGATCTCCTGGCGGCTCACGCGCAGGTTGTCGGAGGGCGGGGGCACGGGCACGTCGAGGATCTGGCCGGTGATGTGGACGAGGGCCTTGACGCCGTGGTCGTCGTCGCGGGAGTAGGGGTAGCGGTAGTTGCTCGCCGTGGAGTCGATGAACCGCGGCTTGCCGTCGGGGAGAACCAGGCTAATGCAGTGATTTCCGTCAGGCACTGGGATGTCGGTGACGGCGTCGGCGGCGTCGTTGGTCATGATGATCGCGGGGTAGCTGGCGATCCCGACGGCCTTGGCGAGGCTGGCGAGCACGATCGCCTTGTCGGTGCAGTCGCCGTAGCCGTTCTTGAGTGTCTCGGAGGCCGGGTGCCCCGTCCAGCCGCTGGCGAGCGAGCCCTTGATGGACATGTAGCTTATGCGGCGTTGGGTCCAGTGGTAGATGCGGGCGAGCTTGTCGTCGTCGGTCTTGGCGTCGCCGACGATCTGCTTCGCAAGCTGCTGGATCTCGGGGGTGACCTCGATGCGCTCGCGCTGGAAGCGGCCGGTGCGCTCGTGGAGGGCCTTCCAGTCGAAGAACAGCGAGCAGTGGACCACGGCGGCGACGTCGGCGCGGTCGGGCATCTGCGGCTCGGGGTCGATGGGCGCCCTGTCGCGCATCACCCAGCGGTAGACGTCGAGCTCGCCGTCGGTCGCGCGCTCGGGCTCGCGGGCGGCCTCGGGCACATTCCGCGTCGTCCAGTTCAGCCGCTTGCCCCTTGGCACCCGTATGGTGACCGCCGAGTCGAGCACGGGCTCCTCGCCACTGAAAAACCAGCTTGGGAAATAGTGCTCTGGCACCTCGGGGTTGTAGTTTCGGTATTCGTAGGCGTACTCGACCAGCGAGCCGACGGCGACGCCTGGGATGCGGCCGCTGAGCATGCGGCGGCGGGTGTCGAGGAACTGCTTGCCCTGCGAGGGGGTCGCGACCTTCATGGTCGCGGGCTCGAGCCAGCGGACGGAGCCGTCGGGCGCGATCGAGCGCGCGAAGAGCACGCGGCTGCGGCTGCGCCCCTCGCGGAAGCCGAGGGTCAGGTCGGCGACCTTGCGTCCCTCGTCCTTGAGCACGAGCACGAGCGCGTGGTAGCGGTAGAGGCGGTCGTCGTTCGCCATGAGCGAGTCCTGGCCCTGGTCGAGGCACAGGATGGACTCGGCTCCGCGGTGCTTGCGAGCGGCGTCGGCGGCGCGCTCGCGGTAGCGGGCGAGCTGTGCCTTGTCGAGCGGCTCGAAGCCCTCGACGCGCGCGGCCTGGCTCGCGCGCGCCTTCATCTGGAGGATCAGCCTCACCGCCTCGCGCGGCACGCTCCTGCGGCCGACGGTCACCGCGTCGTCGGCGGCGGCGAGCGGCCCGGCGTGGGTCTCGCCGTCCCACGTCGTCACGGCGAAGGTCGGGCCGCGCTCGCGCGGCGCCCGGCACGCCGCCACGCACAGCCCGAGCGCCAGGGCAAGGACGAGCCGCTTCATCGCACTCTCCGCAAGCGGGGTTCTGGGACGCCCTCGACAGGCGCCGCGATCCTACCACGAGCCCCCGCCCGCGCACAAGCCCGACGGCGGCACGGCGGGCGCGCGCAGCGCGCCTTGCGCCGGCCGGCGCGGCGGGGTAGAGTCTTCCAGCGCGACATGCGCGCAGCTTGCGCGATGCGACATGGAAGGAGGATCGCGATGAGGGCTTCGAGGATGATGCGCTTCGCGCTGCCGGTGCTTGTGCTGGCGTCGCTTGTCTCGGGAGCCGACGCTGGGCAGGAGGGCCAGCAACGCCCGCAACGGGGCCGCCGCGGCGGGGCGCGCGTCCAGCCGACCCACGCCGACGTGCCCTACGGCGCCCACGCGCAGCAGAAGATCGACATCTACATCGCCGAGTCCGACGCGCCGACGCCGCTGGTGCTCTACATTCACGGTGGCGGCTTTCGCGGGGGAGACAAGTGGGTCGAAGCGCGGCGTGAGCCCCAAGCCGTTCCTCGACGCCGGCATCTCGCTCGCCGCCGTCGAGTACCGCTTCGTGCAGCACAAGCGGCTGCCGGCGGCGCACCACGACTGCCGGCGGGCGCTCCAGTTCCTCCGCCACCACGCCGCGAGATACCGCTTCGACAAGACGCGCGTCGGCGCCTTCGGCGGGTCGGCCGGTGCCCAGCTCTGCATGTACCTTGCCTTCCACGACGACATGGCCGATCCTGAGTCTGAGGACCCGATCGCGCGCGAGTCGACCCGCCTGACCTGCGTGGCCACCAGCGGCGGTCAGACGTCGATGGACTTCGCGTGGTGGCGCGAGCACGTGCCCGGCTACGAGCAGCCCCACCGCGACATCTCGGTCATCTTCGACGCCGACACGCCCGAGGCGCGGAGCAAGATCGTCGCCGAGATCTCCGCGCTGTCGCTCATCAGCAAGGACGATGCGCCCATCTTCATGAGCTACGGCATGAAGCCCGACGCCCCCGTGCCCGCTGGCGCCAAGGCCCGCGGCTGGAAAGTCCATCACGTGGTCTTCGGCGTCAAGCTCAAGGCGAGGATGGACGCCCTCGGCGTCGAGGCCGACCTCCAGTACCCCGGCGCCCGCACGAAGTATGGCTCGCGCGAGCGGTTCCTCATCACCAAACTGGCCTCGACGCCGAAGGGCTGAGATGCGACGACGACGAGCGAGCAGGAAACCCTATGGACCTCTGCATAGGCGATGCAAGGCTCGGGTGGCGCCAGGCCTTGCCGGCCACGCGCGCGCACGTTGCTGGGAGCGGCCAGTGTGGACTGCAAATCCCGGAGCCCGTACGCTCACCGACGGCGTAGCCGTTTCGCGAGGTGACGGTCCCGCTGCGCCCTGCCGAGGCTGGTGAAGGGGGGCTGTCACTTCGTCCCGTGCCCGTCCGGGCCGCGGCTCCGCTCGCCCGTGGCTCCCGTCGCCTTCTGCGAAGGGCATGCCGGCTGTCGGTCGCAAGGGGTGCGGCGGGGCAAGCGGCGAAGACGCCGCCCTCGCCTGCGTGCGACGACGCCCTGCGGCTCGGCCAGAGTCGAAGGGAATCAGCATGCCTGTGTGGCTCGTGGACGGGACACCAACATGTTGATTCCTCAGCGCTCCTGCTGAGCCGCCGCGCGCGCAGCGCCAGAGGCGAAGGCGGCGTCGAGCCGCCGCCCGCCAAAGGCCCCGACGCGGCTCCCCACCCACAAGACACGGTCTTGTATGGACTGCGGTGGCTCGACACCGCTCTCCCTTCTCGCGGAGCGAGCGCGGCGGGAGCATGCCGCGCCCGCCGTGAGGGGCCTCCCGCCACGGAGCTTCTTCTCACGCATCACGCATCACGACTCCGTCGTGACGTCGGGCAGGAGCGTCCCGCGACGGCACGCTGCCGCTGGCAGAACGTGGCCGAGAGCCATGCCGCCCCCGTCAAAGGCTCTCGGGTCGGACTGCCGCAGGCCCCTTGCGTCACCGCCCCCGGCGCCTGCGGGCCACGGAAGGCGGGCCTCGGGACTCGTGGGGGCCCTTTGCGTTCGCTATGCGGAGGTCAATAACATCCGGGATCGGGCTCGGAGGTGGACGTGCACTTGCGCTGGGAATCTGCTATACTGCCCGCGTCCGTACTGGGTCGATCTCTTGGTAGGAGACGGAGCCGATGAAGAGGAAGCGAGACGAGCGGAGGACGGCCGGGGCGATGGAGCGGCGCCAGTTCCTGGGCACCGCGGCGACGGCTGGGGCAGGGCTGCTGGTCCTGCGCAGCGGCGTGCTCGGCGCCGACGCGCCCAGCAAGAAGCTCAACGTCGCCATGATCGGCACCTGGGGCCGGGCGAGCGCCCACTTCGGCGCCCTCCGGGGCGAGAATATCGTGGCGCTGTGCGACATCGACGAGACCCACCTCGACTCCGCCGCCAAGCGCTTCCCCAAGGCCAAGCGCTACGTGGACTGGCGGAAGTGCCTCGAGCAGAAGGACATCGACGCCGTCATCTGCTGCACCACCGACCACACCCACGCCTTCATCGCCAACTGGGCGCTCAACCGCGACCTGCACGTCTACTGCGAGAAGCCGCTGGGCAACACCGTCGAGGAGTGCCGTGTCGTCCGCGCCACCTACCTCAAGAAGAAGGACAAGCTGGCCACACAGGTCGGCACGCAGCGGCATCAGATCGAGAACTTCAACCGCGTGCGCGAGCTGGTGCGCGACGGCGCGATCGGCGAGCTGAGCGCCGTGTGGGCCTGGGGCAACCGCCAGATCCGCCGCAAGGGCTACCTCCCCGCGAAGGGCGAGCCGCCCAAGCACCTGCACTTCGACCTCTGGCTCGGCCCGTCGCCCGCCCACCCCTACAACCCAGGCTACTTCGGCACCAGGCAGGGCGCGGGCTGCCTGCTGTGGAACATGTACTGGGACTTCGGGAGCGGCCAGATCGGCGACATGGGCAGCCACACCATGGATCTGGCGTGGAACGCGCTCGACGCGGACGTGCCGACCAGCGCCGAGGGCATCGCGTACCCGGCCGGCTCCGCCGAGGCCACCGGCGGCCGGAGCAAGGGCAAGGCGGCCAAGCCGATCCCGCCTCACCCCGAGGTCACCCCCGTCGAGCTCCACAGCTCCTTCGACATCCCCGCCAACGACTGGCGGCCGGCGATCAAGCTCCACTGGTGCCAGGGCGGCATGATGCCCCGCTCGCCCAGGGGCTATGTCGATCTCAGGCGCATCGGCCACGGCGCCATGTTCAAGGGCAAGAACGGCTTCATCATCTGCGATTTCGGCTCACGCATCGTCATCCCCTTCGGCAGCCGCGACGACATGACCTACTACAAGCCGCGGCCCAAGGACAAGGTGCTGCCGCCGCTGGGCAACTTCCAGCGGCAGTGGGTCGATGCCGCCAAGGGCGATCTGAAGACCGCCTGTGACTTCGACTACGGCGGAAAGCTCATCGAGACCATGCTGCTCGGGCTCGTCGCCTACCGCGTCGGCAAGAAGATCGGCTACGACGGCAAGACCGGCCGCAGCGACAACGACGAAGCCAACGCCCTCATCAGCAAGAAGTACCGCGAGGGCTGGACCCTCGACGGCTGACAGCCGGTTGCAGGATGACGCGGGGCACGGAGACCCCGCCTACAAGATC
>CBFDBL010000277.1:0-7896 GCA_965603035.1 uncultured bacterium | reverse complement strand
CCGGCACCCGCGTCCTGGCCGCGGGCGACCCCGAGCGGGCGATGGACCTCTTCGAGCTGTTCCTGCGGATCGGCAAGGACGCGCCGGACTACTGGGCGGCGCGCCAGCGGATCGAGCGGCTGAAGCAGAAGGGGGAGGCGGACGAATGATGCGCGGCGCGCGCGCCATCGCGATGGCCCTGGCCCTGACGGGTGCCGCCGTGTGCGGCCAGCCGCCCAAGGCGGCGCGCCAGGCCGCCGCGCTCGAGGCCCGGCTCGCCGCCCTGCTCGAGGAGGGCACGGGCTTCGCCCTGCGCGAGCGCTACGACGCCCTGCTCGCCGACGCCTCCGCCGCGGCGCGGCGCCTCGCCGCCGATCCCGCCGCGGCGCGCGCCTGCCTCGTCATGGCCCGCTGCTGCGAGGTGCTCGGCAAGCACCCCGAGAAGGAGGCGGCGTTCACCCGCTACATCGACGCGCTCGTGGCCCACTCGAAGGGCGACGCGGCAAAGGCTCTGCGCGCCGAGGCCGAGACGCTCGTGGCGCGCCGCGAGCTCTACGCCGCCATGAAGATCCTGCGCCTCATGCTCGCGCGCTTCCCCGACGGCGACGAGGCCGCCTACGCGCTCTACCGCCTCGGCACCTGCCACCTGTGGATGGAGCAGTACGACGAGGCCGCCGAGCCGCTCGGCGAGGTCCTCCAGCGCTGGCCCCGCTCCGAGCTCGCCGTCGAGGCCCAGCTCCGCCTGGCCCGCGCCCACTTCGCCCAGGGCAAGCACGGCGAGTGCATCGGCCTGCTCGAGGCCAGCATCGCCCAGCACCCGAAGTCGCCCCGACGGCCCGCCCTGCTCTTCGACCTCGCCGTCGCCCGCTACCTGTCGGCCGATTACTACGGCGCCATCGCGGGGTTCCAGCGCGTGCTCCGCGAGGCGCCCAAGTCGCCCTACGCGCCGCTCGCCGAGGCCTGCCTCGCCAAGCTCCGCGCCGAGGTCCTCAAGCGGCTCGGCGACTGACGGGCGCGCACGCCGGCCCCGCCGCGGCAGGACCCGCGACAGGATGGGCGGCGCCGGGGCGGCTCGCTCGGCAGGGGATGATCCTCGCCATGGCCAGGCACGCCATCCTGTCCGACGTGCACGCGAACTGGGAGGCGCTCGTCGCCGTCTACCAGGACTTCGCGCGCCTGGAGGGCGTGTGCGACGTCGTGTCGCTGGGCGACCTGGTCGGCTACGGCGCCAGCCCGAACGAGGTCGTCAGCGGCCTCCACTCGCTCACCAGGAAGGGCTACACGGTCCACTACTGCATGGGCAACCACGACGCCGCCGCCCTCGGCCGATACGAGTTCGTCGATCTCCACGACCCCCGCGACCTCGACCGCCTGGCCGACGAGGCCGGCCTCAGGAACCTCGAGGCCATCGCACGCCACTACCGCGACGTCCAGCGCCGCAAGTACGTCCCCGTCCGCTACAACGCCAAGGCCTCCATGCGCTGGACACGCCAGACCCTCACCGACCCCACCAGGCGGTTCCTCGCCGCGCACTCGAAGGACCACCTGGTGCTCGCCGACGGGGTGCTGGCCGTTCACGCCTCGCCGCGGGACCCGCTGTTCGACTACGTCACCTCGCCCAAGCGGGCCGAGCGCGCGCTCGACTCCCCGCTCATGGGCGGCGTCTACCTCTGCTTCATCGGCCACAGCCACATCAAGGGCGTCTGGCAGTTCGGCGCCGACGATGTCATCAACTACGCGGGCAACGTCGTCGTCATGCAGCCGCCCACCGCCATCGACGACGCCCTGGTGAGCGTGGAGCCGGACTCCACGATCACCCTGTTCAACGTCGGCTCCGTGGGCCAGCCGCGCGACGGCGACCCGCGCGCGGCCTACGCCGTGTGGGACGACGCGGCCCACACGGTCGAGCTGCGCCGCGTGCCCTACGACGTGGCCGCCGCCCGACAGAAGATCCTCGAGAGCGACCTCCCCAACATCCTGGCCGACCGCCTGGGCGCCGCCGATGCCGAGGGCGGCGTGATCGACGAGCCCGAGGCCGGCGCCTAGACCCTCGCTCCCAGGCGAGGGCCTCCCCCTTCACCGAGACGAAGGACAGCGGGGCCTACGGCAGGTCGGGCAGCTCGGGGATGGGCGGGCGTGGCGGCGGCTCGGCGAGCCGGGGTCGCCAGACGATCTCGCCGAGCTGGGGCTGGTTGTCGTGGTCGAAGATGAGCTTGTCGAGCTGCTCGTCCGAGATGGGCTTCCACGTCGGCTTCTCGAGCGCCACGAGCGGGTCGCGGCGGGCCTCCCGCGCGCCGCCGAGGTTGGCGAAGAAGTTGCGCTGGGCGAGGATCCGCGCCCTGCCCAGCGTCCCGAGGGGCCCGGGGTCGAAGCCCGCGATGAGGTTGCCCGTGATGGTGGGGACGCAGCCCTCGGCGCACTGGACGCCGGCGCCGTGGGTGAAGACGATCCAGTTGCCCTCGATCGTCGGCGAGGAGTTCTCGGCGAGGAAGATGGCGGAGGAGGCGGAGCCGAGGAGGTGGTTGTCGCGGATGGTGCCGCCCGAGCGGCTGAGCGCGATGGCGTTGCCGCTGGAGCGGAGGATGGCGTTGCCGACGACCTCGGGTGCGGAGTCGCGCTCGCAGCGGATGCCGGCGCCGCGGTTCGCCCGGAGGATGTTGCCTCGGATGGTGGAGCGGGAGAAGCGGTTGAGGTAGATGCCGTCGCCGCGGTTGTCGGCGATGAGGTTTGCGGAGATGGTGGCGGCGACGTCGAGGTCGCAGACGATGCCGTGGCCGCCGTTGGCGACGACGTGGTTGCCGTCGATCGCGGCGTCGAGCTTGCCGCTCAGGCTCGTGAGGCTGATGCCGTCGCGGCCGTTGCGGACGACGCGGCAGCGGCGCACGGCGAGCTCGGAGCGCGCGCCCCGCGCGTGCAGCCCCACCCCGTCGTTGCCCTCGAACGTGCAGCCCTCGACCGCGAACGCCGCGAACTCCGCCAGCAGCAGGCCCTCCACGCCGTTGCGGCGGAACGTGCAGCCCCGCAGCACCGGCGCCGCCCCGCGACACACGAGCCCCGTGCGCTGGTACTCGAACACGCAGTGCTCCAGCACGCTCTGCGCCTCGCTGCGGGACTCCGCCAGCTCGACCCCGCCCCCGTCGAAGAACGTCGGGGCCTTCACCACCGCGCTCGTGAAGCGGATGGGCCGCTCCGCGGTGCCGCTGGCCACCAGGGCGCCCTCGACCGTGAGCCGCGCGCCGTCGAGGAACCCGACGACCGCGCCCGGCGCGATCGTCAGCGTCGCCCCGCGCTTCACCACCACGGGGCCGGCGAGCACGAGCGGGCCAGGGTCCCATCGCGCGTCGGCGGCCAGCTCGCCCTCGACGTGCGGCCGGCTCTCCTGGCCAGCCTGCTTCGCCCTCAGGAAGGCGTCGCGGGTGCGTCGGATGCCGGCGGCCTCCTCGGCCTGGGCGATCGCCGCGAGCTCGCCGGGGACGTCCACCGCCTCGCTCAGCAGCTCCTTGGGCACGTCGCGCCGCAGCCTCTCGACGTAGACCCTGGCCTTGGCGAACTGGCCGAGGCGGCGGTAGGCCCCCGCCTGGCGGTAGCGCAACGCGTGGTGGAGGGTCGCGAGGTCGGGGAACTCCTGGATGTTGGCGTCGGCCCACGCGATGGCGGCCTGCCATCGCCCGGCGTCGGCGTCCGTCGCGAAGCGGCCGAGCACGGCCTTCTCGAGGGCCTCGCGGGCCGGGACCTTCTCGGGCACGCCCGAGCCGAGCACCGGCTTGAGCAGGGCGATCGCCTTGTCGAACTCGCCGCGCGCGAGGCCGATCGCGCCGAGCTGGTAGGACGCCTTCATCTGGAGGTCGGGGAAGCGCGCGTCCTTGCGGACCCCGTCGAGGGCGGCGCGGGCCGCCGGCTCGTCGCTGGAGGCGAGGAGCTGTGCCTTGAGCAGGTTGGCGCGGGCAGCGCGACGGCCCTGGTCGGGCAGCGCCAGCAGGGCCTCGAGCTCGGCGAGCGCCTCGGCGGTCGCGCCGCGCTGCGCGTACCGGGTCGCGAGCTGGATGTGCCCCTCGGCCGCCCAGCCGGTGCCCTCCTGGCTGGTCATGAAGGCCCGCAGCTCCGCGGCGCCCTTCTCGAAGTCCTCGTCCAGGACGGCCAGGAGGCGCTGGAACCCGAGCGCCGCCCGGCGCACGCGCTCGCCGCGCTCGATGTCGAAGGTGGGCGGAGGAGGCGCACCGTCGGCCGGCTCCGTCCCGCTCGCCAGCCGATAGTGGACGGCGACGAACACCCCCAGCGCCACGCAGAGCCCGACCAGCGCGATCGCCGCCAGCAGTATCTTGGTCCCTCTGCCCAATGCGATCTCCTCGATTCGACGGACGAACGGGCTCACGGCCCCGCCTCCACCAGTGTAACGGGCGGGCGGCCCGGGTGTCAAGCGGACGCGCGCGGGGGGGAGGCGCGGGAGGGCGGCGGGGCCTTCGGGCGGGGGCGGCGGCGGTTTGACTTCCCCGGAGAGCGGCCGTATAATCGGGAGGTGCACGGGCCGGGGACAGCGGGCCGGAGTAATGGTGCAATGCCCATGCATCTGCGGGTGCAGCGCGGCATGAGGACAGGGGAAGTGTTCGCGCTGCGGCCCGGGCCGAACGCCATCGGCCGCTCGACGGATCACGCGATCGTGCTGGACGACGACAAGGTGTCGGCGGCCCACGCTCGGATCGACGTGCGCGACAGCGAGGCGCTGCTGACGGATCTGGGCAGCACGAACGGCACCCACGTCAACGGCGAGCCCATCAGCGGCGCCGTGGTCCTGCGGCCCGAGGACGTGGTGCGGGTGGGGAACACGGTGCTCGTCTACGGCGACGGCGCGCTGCCGGAGGGGGAGCCGCGCAGGAAGGTGCGCGTGGTCTTCGAGGTGGACGAGTCGCGCCCTGTGATCCCCGTGGCCTGGGCCCACGAGGAGACGGAGCTCCTGGCGAGGGCCACGCCCGACATCGAGGCCGACGAGCTCCGCCACCTCTACGACGTGCTCGCCGCGCTCTACCGCATCACGGGCCTCGTCAGCAGGCCCACCACCCTCGACGAGCTGCTCGCAGGCGTCCTCGAGGTGATCTTCCAGCTCCTGCCCGCCGACCGCGCGAGCATCCTCTTCGCCGAGGGTCCCGACGGCGACCTCGTCCCGCGCGCCGCGCGCTGCGCCGATGCCGCCGACCACACCGTCGCCGTCAGCGAGACCATCTGCCACGAGGTGGTCGCACACGGCCGCGGCGTGCTCACCCGCGACGCGACCGAGGACGAGCGCTTCCGCACCGGCGACAGCATCCAGCTCTTCGGCATCCGCTCCGCCATGTGCGTCCCCATCCGCACCCCGCGCCGCTCCCTCGGGCTCATCTACCTCGACACCCGCTCGCCCGACCGCCACTTCACCGAGCGCGACCTCGATCTGCTGAACGCCGTCGGCAGCGAGGTCGGCCTCGCGGTCGAGAACCTGCGCCTCGTGGAGCAGGCGCTCCAGGCCGAGCGCCTCGCCGCCACCGGGCAGGCCGTGGCGGGCCTCTCGCACTACATCAAGAACGTGCTCCAGAGCATCGAGGCCGCGCGCTTCCTCATCGACGCGGCCATCGCCGACGACGACAAGCCGGCCCTCACCGACGCCTGGGGCGCCCTCGACCACCACATCGAGCTCATCGCCGAGCTCGTGCTCAACATGCTCAGCTACTCGCGGGAGCCCGAGCTCGCCTTCCAGCCCTGTAGCCCCAACGACCTGGCCCGCCAAATGGCCGACCTGGTGACCGCGCGGGCCGCCAGGGGCGCGACCACGATCGAGGTGGACCTCGATCCCGCCATGCCCAACGCCCTGCTCGACCCCGCCGCCATCCACCGAGCCCTGCTCAACCTGCTCCACAACGCCATCGACGCGACGGGCGCCGGCACCGTGCGCCTGACCACCCGCTTCGAGCCCCAGGCCCGCCGCGTCCGCTTCGCCGTCGCCGACGAGGGGCCGGGCATCCCCGAGTCCCAGCGCGACGCCATCTTCCAGCCCTTCTACACCACCAAGGGCGCGCGCGGCACCGGCCTCGGGCTGGCCGTCACCCGGAAGCTCGTCGAGCAGCTCGGCGGCACGATCGAGGTCCACTCGGCGCCAGGCCGGGGCGCCACCTTCGCCATCGACCTGCCCGCCGGCCCCCCCGAGGAGGCGGCCCCATGACCGGCGCCACCCTCGGGCACTACCGCCTCGAGGCCGAGATCCGCCGCGGCGGCATGGGCTCGGTCTACCGCGCGCGCGACCTCGGGACGGGCCGCGTGGCCGCCGTCAAGATCCTGCCCCAGGCGCTCGCGGCCGACCGCGCGTTCCTCCAGCGCTTCCGCCGCGAGGTGCTCGCCCTCCAGCAGGTCCACCACCCCAACGTCATCCACATCTACGACGTGGGCGAGGAGGGCGGGGTGCAGTACTTCGCGATGGAGTACCTCGAGCGGTCGCTGGCCGACGAGCTGGCTGGCGGGCCGCTGGCTCCGCTGCGTGCGCTCGAGATCGCCGGCCAGGTGGCGCGCGGGCTCCAGGCCGTGCACGCGGCCAGCATCTGCCACCGCGACGTCAAGCCGAGCAACATCCTGTTCGACATCGACGGCCAGGCGAAGATCAGCGACTTCGGCATCGCGCGCGTGGGCGGCGCCACCCGCATGACTCACACCACGGCCATCCTCGGCACGCCGACCTACATGGCGCCCGAGCAGGCCGACGGCCCCGAGGTGGACCCCCGCGCCGACATCTACTCGCTGGGCGTCGTCCTCTACGAGATGCTCTGCGGCAGGCCCCCCTTCGAGGGCGGGACCACCCTCGGCGTGCTGCGCAGCCACCGCTACCACCTGCCCGAGCAGCCGAAGATGCTCAACCCCCGGCTGCCGGGCGCGCTCTCCGACCTCGTGCTGTCCATGCTCGAGAAGTCGCCGGCGCGGCGCCCCGCCAACATGGGTCTCCTGGCCAACGCGGTCGAGCGCATCCGCCGCAACATGGCCGACGAGCGCGCCGAGCGGCGGCCGCGCGCGCTCGAGGAGACGGCCACCGAGCACGCCAACCGCATCGAGCGCTCGGCCGCTCGCACCATCGCCTGGCTCAAGCGCGCCGCCGTGCTCGCCGTGCTCGCCGCCGCGGCCTACGCCACCTGGCGCGTCGTGCGCCACGCCCGCACCACACCGGCCGACTACCTCCGCGAGGCCCACCGCCTCGAGGACACCGACCACCGCGCCGCCATCGCCACCTACGAGTCCCTCATCGAGCGCTTCCCCGACGCGCCCGAGGCAGGCCAGGCACGCCGCCGGGTCAACAGCCTCGTCGAGCGCCACGAGGTCGGCCGCCAGCCCGTCCTCGCCGAACAGGCCCGCCACGCCATGCGCGCCGAGATGGCCTACCTCCACTTCCGCCGCGCCCGCGAGGCCGCCGAGCGCGGCCGCATCGCCGACGCCACGCGCATCTTCCAGCTCGTGTGCGACTACTTCCCCGACACGCAGTGGGCGCCCCGCGCCGACGCCAGGCTCCAGGAGCTCGAGCAGACGCTCCGCCCGGCCCCGGGCACTCACAACCGCTAGCAGAGATGCCATGCCTCACACCCCCCACATCCCGCGCGCCGTCGTCCACCGGGTTGTTCCCGAAGCCCGGCTGGGTGTCGACCATCGCCACCAGATCGAATCGGTCGAGCGGCGCGTCGGAGGCGGCCCGCATGCTGGTCCCCAGGTAGCGCAGCATGCTGCGGTTCTCGGCGCGGCCGATGACCCCGCCGTAGGCGATGACGGTGTCGCAGCCGGCCAATTCCTTGAGCAGGAGCTTCAGCGCCGCCGCGCTCGCGATGGCGTCGGGATCGGGGTTGTCCTGGAGCAGGATAAGGGCGCGCCTTCGCCCCTTCGCCCGCCGTTTCAACGCGGCGAGGCGTTGCTTGGTCG
>CBFDBL010000276.1:0-7899 GCA_965603035.1 uncultured bacterium | reverse complement strand
GCCGCCGTCGCGGCGTCGTCCGCGAGCCACTAGAGCGCAGACTCGCTGTCGCGGCCTAGCCGCTCGACGTGCTCGACGAGCTGCTGAACGTCCTGCGTCAGGGCGGGACGATCGATCTCGTGCTCCTGGCTGCCAAAGGCGCCATAGCGGAACTCGACGGCGAAGTCGGCGAGCCACTCCAGGCGGCGGAACCGCTCTGGCACTTCCAGCCCCTGCTCCTCCAGGATCACCCGGAGAGCTTCGAGATCGTGCACCCTGGGGTAGGCTTCGCCCGTCAGGCAGATCCAGGCCTTGAGGGCCTTCTCCACGGCCTGCTGGGCATGGAACCCGAAGACCTCGGCATCGACGGCGTCGGGGTCCTGCATCACTGCCAGCGCCCTGAGGTCTCTGCGGGCCGTGTGGAGCATGAGGCGCGCGTGCTCAAGGTCGGGCATAGAGCGGCCTCCCCTCGCGCAGGCAGCGCGCGAGGATGTGGTTGGTGGAGTCCCGCCAGTGCGCCACCTCGTCGGCGCTGTAGACGAGGATGTCCTTGGCGATGTGAAACGGCGCCAGCGCTCGTCGCACCCGTTGGAGTTCCGCCAGGCGGCTTCGTTGCGGGCCGAATGGCGCGTCCTCCACCACCAGCAAATCCACGTCGGAGTCGTCTCTCGCGTCCGCCCTCGCCTGGGACCCGAACAGGTAGATTGCCCTCGGATCGACGGCGCGCACGATCGCGTCCACGATCTCTGAGAGCACGTCCTCAGTAAGCTTGAGCATTCGAGAGCGCCTCCGCGCAGCGCCCACATTATGGTGCGAGCACCCGGGTGATGTCAAGCTGGCCGCGTGTGGCCACCGCTACTGGGCCACGTCGCCGAGCAGCTCGAGCAGGCAGGCGACGATCTTGGGCTCGGCATGGGGCTCGAGGCAGGCGCTGCGGGCGCGCCAGGTGGTGTAGCCGCCGAGGGCGTGCTGGTCGGGCGGCGGGATGTAGCCCTCGCAGCCGTTGGCGAGGCTGATGTTGAACGTCGGCGTCAGCGGGCTCTTCGCCTTGAGCTTGAGGCCGGTGGAGCCGTAGACCTCGCAGGCGATGGCCGCGATGCCGAGCCCGCCGATGCGCAATGCCTGGAGCCGGAGCTCGCGGGTCGGCGCCATCTCGCCCAGGTGCACCGTCTCCCAGGCGTAGACCTCGGGCACGCTCTTCGGCTTGCGGCCCTTGCAGTTGGCCTCGATGTATGCCTTGGCCTCGGCGACTTCCTCCTTGCTCGGCATCCGCACCTTGAGGGTGAGCCGCCGCTCCTCCATGGCCAGGGGCACCCAGTCGCGGTACTCGATCTTCTGATAGGCCCGCAGCGCGGCGTTCGCCGTGTCCTCGCCGACGGTGAAGCGGTCGAACTCCCGGCGCGGGTGGTCGAAGTCGCAGCAGTTCGCGTCGCCGCTCGTGCCGTTGGACATCATGGCGACGAAGCCCTCGCCCGCGCCGATCTTCTCGGCGATCCGCTGGGCGAACACCGCGAAGTAGTCGGCCGAGAGCGCAGGGGCGCCGGCGTAGTGGGTCGAGTAGTTCGCCAGCAGCGCCAGCGGCTTGCCCTCGGGCGTCTGGACCGACAGCACCGACACCGCATCGTCCACCGGCCCCATCCGTTTGACGGCGTTGGGATTCTGGTAGCCGGGGTTCATCTGGCACTGGTCGTCGGTGTGGCCTGTGAACGCGCTGGTGCGTGCGGTGCCGGGCTTCATCAGATAGCGGCGGCAGAAGACGTTCTTGGGGTCGCGGTCCACGGCCCATCCGACGCGTGCGGGCCCGAGTCGCTGGTGTGCCTGTGCGATGCCCTCGGCGACGCGCGCGATCAGGTACTCGGCGTAGTCGGGCTCGTGTCCGCTGCCGAGCGCGGGGAAGACGGAGGGGGCCGAGTGGCAGTGGGTGGCGGAGATGGTCATCCGCTCGACGGGGATGCCCGTCGCCTTGCTGGCGGTCGCCTTTGCCTTGTCGAGCACTGCCCGCGGGATCAGGCAGCTATCGACCACGGCGATGGCGAGCTGGGTGCGGCCGTCGTCGAGCACGAGACAGCGCGCGTGGAGCGGATCGACGACCTTGTGCGCCAGCCGCTCGGTCATGCCGCCGTTGACGATCACGGGCAGCTCGGTCGGCGTCACGTCGATGAGCGCCGCGCCGGCACGAAACACCTGCTTCTCCGCCATCGTATCCCCCTGACGTATGCATCCTGTGGCGAGCAGCGCCGCGGCTGCGATCGCGATAGGCAGTGCTCTTGGCATGTCGAGGCTCCCGAGCCGGTGCACCATCACTGGAGCGCGCGGATGTGGCGGGCGCATTCGCGGCGCCAGGCGTCGTAGTCCGCGCCAGTATAGCGCTCGGCGATGCCGCGCACGAGCGCGCTCTGCTCGACCTCGAGCGGGATGCCGAGCAGGCGCCCCCGCAGGCCGCCGAGGAACGCTTGCGCCGCCTTCGTCGCCTCGGCGTACTTCGCGTCGCCCTTGCGCCGCTCGATGCAGCGCTCGAGGGTGCTGAGGTAGCGGCAGTCGTCCACGCCCTCGCGGTAGCCCTCCCAGAGGCGGGTCGGCACGATCGCGTCGCCGACGGGGAAGGCGTAGCCGAAGTCGAAGCCGTCGGCGTCGTCGAGCGGGTCGCCGCGGTAGGAGTTGTAGATCCACGGGCAGTGGGTCGTGATCGGCCCGAGCCACAGCCAGACCCCGTTGACGAGGCGCATCCACTCGGGGGTGACCTCCACGTTGCGTGGGTTGTAGTAGCACCAGGCCTCGTCGCCGCTCTTGCGGAGCTGGGCGGCAAGCTCCTCGAAGCTGTGGTCGGCGGCGAGCCACATGTCGATGCTGTGGCCGTGGTAGCCGCGAATGTCCACGAACGGGTCGATCCGCCGCGTCAGCGCCTCGACCTTCGCGTCGGGCCGGCTGTGAAAGGTGATGTACATGCGCAGGCCCGGCACGCGGCGGACGACCCGGGTGAGGCGCAGGTAGCGGTCGAAGCGGTCGCGGCCGAAGACCTCGTCCATGTGGGTCACCGCCACCTCGCCCCAGCCCTCCTCCTTCGCCATCTCGACGAGGCCCCGGAGGGCCTGCTCGCCGAAGAACCAGAACGACTCGCTATCGTCGTCGCCACCCCTCAGCCGCGCGAGCTGCTCGAGGCCCGTCCAGACGATGTAGGGCGGCTGGAAGCCATGCTCGCGAAGCAGCTCGATGTGGCGGCTGACCTGGGCATAGTCCGCGACGATAGCGTCGTCGCCGTCCTTGGTGTAGCCGATGCGGGGGCGCCACAGGAGGCGGTCGGCGCCGTGGGCGCGCAGGTCGGCCAGCTCGCGGCGGATGACGGCCTCGGTCTCTTCCTCGGAGCGGCCAGGGTGGCGGCCGTAGTAGTAGGCGGCGTAGTGCTTGCGGGGCGGGCCGAGGCGGACGTCGAGCACCTCGAGCTCGAGCGGAAGCTCCGTTGCGGCCCCGCCTTTCGGCGCGAGGCGCAGCGCGCCGCGATAGACGCCCGGCCGCGCCGCCTCGGGCACGTGGACGATCAGGTGCAGGCGGCGAAACGTGCTCGGCCCCATGTCGAAGCGCTCCGCGGGCAGCAGGTAGCGGCTCGAGAAGACCGCGTCGTCGGGCGGCGAGCTGTAGTGGCGTCGTCGCAGGTAGCGCTTGACGAGCCGCAGGTCGAGCGCGTCGGGGCCGATGACCGCGCCGTCGGGCCCGCGCAGCTCGCCGACGCTCGCCGTCACCGCCTTCAGCTCGCCCGCCGCGTAGATGGCGGCGCCGAGCGGCTCGTACTCGCCGCGCGCCGCGGAGGCCTTCGCCGTCGCGCCTTCCCACTCCCCGGGCGGGAGCGTCGCGGGGTCGAGATCGTCGAGCGGCGGCACGGCGTAGACGCGGTAGCCGCGGTCATTGGGCGGGACCTCGGCCTGGAGGGCGTTGGGATCGACCTCGCGCAGCGGCGGGAGCTGGACGCGCTCGAGGGGCTGCGTCAGCTCGGCCTCGACGGCGGCGGCGTGATAGCGCGGCGTCGCGACGACGAGCAGCGCCTTCCCGCGCGGCAGGCCCTCGGCGCGGAACAGGCCCAGCGCGTTGCTGTAGCGCGTGCCGACCGCCGTGCCGACCGGCACGCCCTCGACCCGACGGCCCCGCGCGTCGAGCACGAGGCCCTGCACCGTCGTCGTCACCGCCTCGCGCGCCACGGGCTTCGCGGCGAACTCCAGCCAGCCGAACTTCCCCGGCGAGTGGAACCGCCCGCCCACGGGCGCCCACGAGCTGTTCTCCTTCGCCGCCTTCGCCTCGCGGCACACGTTGAACCGCCACCGCCCGCCGACCGCCGGCCCCTCGCCGAACGCCGCGAGCGGCAGGGCCAGCTCGACCGACCAGGCCCGCGCCTCCCGCGTGCACGCGACCTTCGCACCCGACGCCCAGCCCGTGTCGCTCGGCAGCGCGCGCGCGTCGAACACCGTGCCGAGCGTGTTGATCGCGATGTGGTAGTACGGCCGCGCCCTGGGGCTCGGCTTGACGAACAGCTCGAGGCAGTCGTCCTGCCACACGGCGCCGTCGGGCTGGCGCACGGTCGCGAGCACTCGGCTCATGCGCGCCTCGGCGCAGCGTGCGGCGAGGTAGAGATGGGCGTCGTCCCAGGCGAGCCAGGCCCGCGTGGGCTGGGTGACTCGCGCGCCGCCGCGCAGGTCGTCGAGGCTGACCTGCGCCGCGGCCTTCCAGGTCGCGTCGTCGAGGCGGCCGTCGAGCTTCGGCGGCGACGCCGCGCGGCCGATCGCGAGGGTCGGCACGATGAGCTTCAGCGGGTCCTCCGGCACGGGGACCTCCCGGACGGCCGCCGTGGGCGTGAAGGCCAGGCGCTCGCGCGGGTCGAAGCGCGTGCGCGCGACGTGCGAGACCCGCACCTCGTCGATGCGGCCCAGCAGGTAGCGACGACCGCCGCGGCCCTCACCCCCGATCTCCAGAGGCGACCCCGAGCCCGCCAGGGCGCCGGCCTTGTCGCGCCGGCCCTGCACCGCGCCGTCCACGAACACCCGCATCTCACGCCCGTCGTACACACCCGCCAGGTGCACCCAACGCCCGAGCGGCACCGTCGTCGTCACCGACTCCCACAGCCCGCCCGTGCTCACGTAGAAGGTCAGACGCGTCCCGCTCGCGCCCAGGTAGAGCCCGTAGACGCCCGAGCGGTAGGCGATCCGCTGGAGGTCCTCCGACGCCCGCTCCACCCACACCCAGGCCTCGACCGTCACCTGGTCCGCAGGCGCCAGCGCCGGGTGCATCGCGACCGCCACCGTGCCCTTGCGGCAGTCGAGCCCCCCGCCGAACCGGCCCTCCGCCCACGTCGCCCCGCGCAGCGACGCAGCGATCCCGAACTCACCGCCGTCCGCCGTCGTCGAGCCCCGACCCTCGTCGAAGTGCAGCAGCAGCGACGTGAAGGCGTCGCGCCCATACGGCCCCGACGGCGCGCCGCCGCGAGCACCCGCGCCGCTGACCGATGCGATGCAGAGGACCCACAGGACCCGACGGAGCGCCGCTCTCATGGGTTGGACTCCTGGTTGGAGCTCGTGCCGAAGAGCTGGTCGACAGCGGCTCGGGCCGCGGCGTGGGCGGGGTCGCGCTCGAGTGCGCGGCGCAGATGCTGCTCGGCCTCGTCGGCGCGCCCCGTCCAGGCGCGGACGACGCCCGCGACGTAGTGCGCCTGCGCGTCGTCGGCGCCCGCCGCCAGCGCCGCGTCGATCTCGCGCTCCGCCTGCGCCAGCCACCGCTGCGACATGCACAGGTACGCCAGCTCGCTGCGCACGCGCGGCTCCTGCGGCCAGCCGACGCGCGCCCCGAGCAGCAGCCACAGGGCCTCCCCGATCTGGCCCTGCCTCAACCCCCCGCGAGCCCGGTCGAGCGTCGCCGCGACCGCGCCCGGCCGCGACCACCGCGGGGCAGCGGGCCGCTCGCCGCGCAGCCGCGCCCAGGCCACCGCGCCGACCAGCGTCGCGACCGCGAGGCACGCCGCCGCCACCCGCGTCCATCGGCCGCGCCGCCGCCCAGGCTCCCGCGCCGGCGCCGGCCGCCCAGCCATCAGCAGCGGCGCGATCGCCGCCGTCGCAGGGCCTGTGACCGCGAGCGCCACGGCACCGACCAGGACGTGCAGGACGGCGGAGGCGCCGGCCTCGCTGTTGAGCAGCTCCGCAGGCGATAGCCCGAGCGCGTGCGGCATCAGCAGCACCGGAAGCTGCACGCCGACGAACGCGAAGACCAGCGTGAGCACCATCGTGCCCACCACGTCGCCCGCGATGTTCATCCCCGCCGCACGGGCCGCCGACCGCGCGAGCCCAGGGCGCGCCGCGTAGACCTGCGCCACGCCCGCCGCCACCGTCACCGACGTGTCCATCGCCAGCCCGAAGAGCGCGACCAGAAGGCTCGCCGCCGCCAGGCCCCGGTAGTCGTACCGCGCCCCGACCTGCTCCTCCACCCACTCGAGGAACCGAGCCGTCACCGACTCCGTCCCGCTGAACCCCAGCCACGCCCCCGACCCTGCCAGCAGCAGCGCCCCCACCGCCAGCCCAGCCGCGCACCCGGCGATCGCGACCAGCGCCTTGCGATCCGCCGCTCCAGAGATCGCGAATACCGCACCCAGCAGCACCACGCAGAAGAGCCCAGTCACCGGCAGAGGCGACCACCCACGCACCAGCAGCGGCACCAGCCCGCCGAGCAGCAGCGCCGCCACCCCGCCCATCACCAGCAGCACCCGCAGCCCCACGCGCCCGCCTGCCACCACCAGCGTCGCCACCAGCACCAGCACCGCCACCAGACCCCAGCGGTAGCGCAGCGGCGGCTTCATCAGCCTCGCGTCCGCCGTCCCCTCGCCCAGCGACACCGTGACCGCCATCCCGCGCCGCAGGACCAGGTTGGCCGAGGGGTTCGGGCCGAGCAGCACCCGCGACGTCAGCAGCTCGCCCGCCCGCGGCCCGAGCAACGGCTGCACCACCGCGAGCTGCGAGCGGAAGTGTGACCGCGAGTGCGGCTCCGTCGAGCGCGACGTCTCGGCGACCACCGGCCCGTCGAACGCCACGACCCGCGCGACCGTCTCGTCCGCCGCCGCGGCGCGCTGCCACGTGCGCAGAGCCCACTCGTCCGCCAGCCCCGCCAGCACCGCACACGCCCCGATCGCCAGCACGGGGCGCACCGCGGCCCGGAGCCATCCCGACAGCCTCATCCCGCACCCTCCCCGTCTCCACCGCGCCGACCGTAGAGCACCGCACCCAGCGCCGCCGACGCCGGCACGCACACGGCCATCCCCAGTCCTGCCGCCGCCACGCGCACCAGCTCCGCTGCCAGCTCCTCGTAGTTCGCCAGCAGCAGCCAACGCTCCGCCCACCCCGTCTGGCCGACCGACACGAAGAACATCAGCTCCCCGCCCACGAACACCAGCGCCAGCGTCAGCACCATCACGCCAATAATGTCCCGGCCCGCCGACAGGCCCGGCCCGAAGAGCGCCCACCCCCGAGCGCCCGGCGCCGCACGACGCACCTCCGACACCGTCGACGCCACCGCCATCGACACGTCCATCACCGCACCCAGACCCGCCAGCAGCATCCCGCCCACCAGAAGGCTCGCAAAGTCCACCCGCCGAAGACCCGTCGCGAACCACAGACGATTGTCCATGTGCTCGTACGGCCCGAACTCCGCCTCCAGACCCGTGAGCTGCATCGCGTGGGCGAACCCCACCGACAGAAGCCCACCCGCCGCCACGCCGCACACCGTCCCCGCGATCGCCGCCAGCGACTTGCGGTTCCACCCCCCGATCGCCGCCAGCGTCGGCGCCGCGATCAACGCGGCCACCGGCACGCACAGCAGACCCGCACTGCCCCCCGCGCGCACCGCAGGCACCACCACCCCGACCAGCAGCACCACCGCCCACACGATCCCGCA